>CAKRPS010000039.1 GCA_934385475.1 uncultured Lachnospiraceae bacterium
TGTATCTCTTCCGTAGTCATAAAGAATTTCTGATAAAGCTCCTTGTTAAACTGATTGAAAATAAGGCTTCTTTTGGTAGAGACAAGAGCGCTGTCCGTATTAGCATTCTCCTTATCTCCGATATACATGATAGACTGGCTCTTTTTGTAGACATCATCCATCATGCGTACAAAATCCTGCTTATAGTTCCGATAATCACGATAGCTCTTTGCCACGATAGGTTTTACGTCTTCCAACGCACTTTCCACGATATTGTGCATAATCTGGATCGGAATCTGTTCCTCTCCGATCTCATTCACCTTATCCACAACTGTCTGGCAGATATGTCTTTTCTCTTCCTCCGTAAATTTTGTTAAGGCACGATAGGCACTTTTCCCTACCGCATCAATGACCTTCTGTACATTAAATGTCTCCAGACTGCCATCCTTCTTGATCACCTTGACAACCTTCTGCGGTTTGTATTCCGAACCAAAATCCTGCGTTTCATCATGGTCTGACTCTAATCTGCCGTTCATTTCTTCCCCTCCGTGTACTCTTTTCCTTATACAAAATCTAGTATCGTTATGTTAACCGATACTAGATTTTGTGGTTTAGAAATAGTATATGATACCGGATGCTTTCTGTCAATGCTCAACGCGTGATCAAAAGTCACAAAAAGTACAGGCTCTTTTTGTGGGTTCTTTATTTTGACAAAATTCCTGCCTCTTTAATTTTGCCTACGGCCTCCTCAATCACTTCAACCGGCAATGTCAATGCAAAACGCACATACCCTTTTCCGAGACTTCCAAAGCTGCTTCCCGGTGTACAGATAACACCAGTTTTCTGCAGAAGCTCCATTACGAACGCTACATCATCCGTGTAGCCTTCCGGAATCTTAGCCCATGCAAACATAGTGCCCTCACTGTCCTCCATCGGCCATCCAATGCTGCGAAGCCCTCCGCAGAGAGCATCCCTTCTGCGCTGGTATTCTTTACACTGTTCCTTCACGCCGTCATCCGGGCCTGTCAGAGCAGCCACCGCACCATACTGTACCGGAAGGAAAGTTCCATAGTCAATCTGGGAACGAAGTTTTCTGAAGTTTGCTATCATCTGTGCATTTCCTACCAGAAAGCTTACTCTCGCCCCTGTGTAATTAAAGGACTTTGACAGCGAATAGAACTCTACCGCTATTTTCTTGGCATCCGGAATCCGCAAGATTGATTTTCCAACTCTTCCGTCATAAATGATATCCGAATAAGCATTGTCATGGATGATCATGATATTATGCTCAATTGCCCACGGAATCAGCTTCTCATAAAAGGAATCCGGAGCCGTCTTACAAACCGGATTGAGCGGGTAAGAAACGATCATACATTTCGTTCTTTTGAGCAGCTCCTCGTCCATAGCGTCCAGATCCGGCACATAGTGGTTTTCCTCTGTCAGGTCATATGTTACGGTCTCTGCCCCCGCCAGGGAAGGTCCAATGCTGAAAATAGGATATCCCGGATTCGGAACGAGCACAACATCTCCCGGATCACAGAGGGACAGGCAGATATGTGAAATACCTTCCTGAGATCCATATACAGACATGATCTCCTCTTTTTCCAGATTCTTAACGCCATACCGCTTTTCATATCTCTTCTGTACTGCCTCGATCAGTTCCGGGATATCGATCAGCGAATACTTATAGTTTTCCGGTTTCTGTGCAGCCTCTGTAACTGCCTTCATCACATGCTCTGCCGGAGGAAAATCAGGTGTCCCGACAGACAGGTTATAGATCTTCTTTCCCTGCTTTACTGCCTCATCCTTCTTCTCATTGAGCAGCTGAAAAATTCCTTCTTCAAAATCCTTCATTCTTTCTGCAAATTGTAACTGCATTTTCTCATGCCTCCTCTTTTCTTATCCGATACTGTGCAAGTACTCCTGCAAGATATCGGGAATATTCTTCTTTCACTTCATCCGGTGTGATCAGGCAGGCACCTTCTCCCAGTCCGGTGAGCCATCCATAGAACTGTCCGCTGAGCGCCACCTGTACACGGACACTGAAATGCTCCGCATCACGTTTCCTGATCGTGATATCCTTGCCAAAGCGGTCCAGAACCACTCCGATCAGCCTATTCTCAAATGCTATGGTGACATAGGCTTCTCTGCCCCCATACATGCCAAAGGTCCGGTTCGTATAATCTGCAATATCAAACCGTTCAAACAGCTCGCCGCCTTCCCGCTTCGTTCCCTGCATCACCTGAATCTTTCCAAGCTTGTCTACCCGGAAGTGTTTGATACGGTCCTCCGCACTGTCATGTGCGATCAGATAGTAATTTTCATCCTTACAGGTGAGCGCCCACGGACTGACTTCGTAGATCCTGCCATCATGGCGCGGCACAAGCTGTTTTTCCAGATTCCACTCGAGATACGTAAAAGAAATCTTTTCATTTCTCTGGATTGCCCGGTGAATGTCATCCACGATATGATAAATACTCTCGTTTGCGGTTTTAATCCGGTTTGCCACAAATACCTGTCTCTGCAGCTGACTCGCCTCCGACTTCGATGCAAACTTCTCTAACTTTGCGATCAGCTCCCTTGACTTTTTTAAGGTAAGGAATCTGGACGCCTGCACGGTCTCGACCAGAAGCTTTAACTCCGGCAATTCAAATTCCCTTGAAGCAAGATAATATCCTCCGCCGTTTCGGGCTTTCAGCAGTCTGATATCGTACCCAAAGTCTGTGAGCTGTGCAATGTCATCATAAATGCTCTTTCTCTCTGCCTTAATACCATAAACAGCGAGTGCACTGATCAACTCCTGCATTCCAAGACAATGCTCCGCATCGGTCTGTTCTTTCAATATTTTGACCAGATACAACAGTTTTAATTTTTGATTTGCCGATTTGGGCATAACACTTTCCTTCCAACATGAAAAACAGATATGCAAAAAGGTGTTCTTAATGAACACCTTTTTGCGTTTCGTCTCAACTCTTTATTTATAACATGACCTATTTCTGAGAATCTTTGTTCTCTTCTGTCACATCTTCCGTTCCCGTTACAAGTGCCGCTTTGGCATCCTTACTCTTTCTCCATTTAATTCCAATAAAGCAGGCAACGATGATCAGCGCAACAATAAACAGAAATAAAAATAAATAGGACATAAAAGCATTTAAAAACAAAATCAGATTCGTCATCCGCAATACCTTCCTTTCGTACACAGCTATCATACCACCAACTAAAGCGTATCGTCAAGTAAGTCTGTTCCATCTGCCGCCGAAGTTGCCAATTTGTCACAGCGTTCATTTTCAGGATGTCCATCATGCCCCTTTACCCAGCAGAAGGTAACCGCATGCGGCTCTTTTGCTTTCAGGAGCCTTTGCCATAAATCTATATTTTTCACAGGCTTATTTCCTGCCGTCTTCCAGTTTTTTCTGATCCATCCTTCAATCCAGTGCTGATTAAACGCATCCGTCAGATATTTGGAATCAGAGACCAGCGTTACCTCGCACGGCTTTGTCAGTGCCTCCAGCCCTACAATAGCCGCCATAAGCTCCATGCGGTTATTGGTGGTCTTCCGGTAACCCGCCGAGTACTCTCTCTCATGCAGAGTTCCCTTTGCATCGACATACTGTAATACCGTGCCGTAACCGCCCGGACCTTCCGGATTTCCTCTCGCCGCTCCGTCCGTATATATTGTCACCTTCATTTTTACAAACCTTTCCTTCGCTTTCTTTCAAGAAATTATCTTTCCATTCTCCTATTCAGTCGGCGCACATCTCCCACTCACCGGTCTCTTGAAAATGCTTCGCCATCTGCTCCGCTTCCATCACAATTCCTTCATCGTAGCCCAGTATTTTCAGAAGTGCAATGGCGTTTCTGGTCGTTGCCGGTCCCTTCATCAACTGATACGGGAAGAAAATATCATTCTGCTGCATTGTCTCTTCAAAGTGATAATTGTCATAAAGATTCTCAAGCAGCCCCGTGAGTTCTCCATCATGTGTGGCGGCAAATGCCACCGCATTTTTTTGTGCAAGCATTCTCAGAATCTGTGTTGATGCGGAAATCCGCTCCACCGTGTTTGTTCCACGAAGAACCTCATCCACAAAACACAGCACCGCCACCTGTTCGTTCCGTGCTTTCTCCACCTGGTCCAGAATCCGTTTGATGGATTTCACCTCCGCCATATAATAGCTGTCTCCGCTTTGCAGATCATCCTTCAATGACATGGAAGAATAGATGCGAAACAGAGGTGCCTGATAGCTTTGTGCGGGACAGGTATGGATGGTCTGTGCAAGCAGAGCACAGATACCAACCGTTCTAAGGAAGGTTGATTTGCCGGATGCATTTGAGCCGGTCAGCAGAACACTTTTATGGGTTGTGATTGAATTGGGAACTGCATTTTCAAGCAAGGGATGCACTGCATTTTCAATCTTCAGAAAGGCTTCTTCCGTGTCTTTCTTCTCCACACCAAATTCCGGCACACACCACTGTTCGCCCAGATATTTCCGGTAAGATGCGATCACGATCGCCGTCTCCATCTGACCGATCCGGGTCAACAGTTCGTCCACCTCTCCAAGATGTCCCCTAAGCTCTGACAAGGTCCTGTTAAACTGTATCAGATCCAGATAAAAGAACATACGCAGGTAATCAATCAGAATACTGAGCGGATTTCCGGAACCCTTTTCATTAGATATCACCAGTCCGGAATTTCTCTGGAAAGCGCGCAACGCCTTACAACACGCCTCCAGTCTCTCTTTCTCTTCTCCAAACGCTTTCAGCGGTATCTTCCGAATACGGTCTGCCCCCTCCAGCAGACGGTGAATGTAGAAAAAGCTGGTAACATAAGGCTCTACCTTCTTGTACTCCTTGTAATAATGGGTCACATTAAAACAGCTCACCGCAAGAAAAAAGACAATGCCGACCGGCAGCGACACAAACATAATGCCAATACCGACAACAAGCAGAAAATCCAGTAAAAAATACCGGACATTATTTCTTTCTCCCAGATTTTCAAGGTTATCCAGATATTCATAAACAGAATGCCTGCCGCTCCTTCCCAGCATCCAGAGTGCTTCCTGCATTGCTTCCCGTTCCTTCTGATTCTCCTGAAAATACCGGATCCTTCTTTCTTCTGCCTCAAGCTCCCGGATGTCATACATCGGAGTGCGAAGTCTGTAATACAGATATTCATCCCCGGCTGCGCTGCACGAAGAGTTCAGCAGGCAATAAATATCATCCATGTTCAGATCGTTCCATGTGATATCATCTATTGTATGCTCTTTCTTATGTCTCTGAAAATAATAGCAGATATGTTCCAGTTCCTCTGCTTTATAAGTCCGCTCCGGCAAGGTTCCGTAGCTCTGAAATACCTTCTCTAAAACTTTCCTGCGAAAAGCGCGGGTATTTAAATACTCTTTTCCCATGATCAGCACGATCATAACAAAAAGTGCTGCCGCTAAAATTATATACTCCATCTGAATCAGAGATTTACAAGAATCTCATTTGCCTTTCTATAGATTTCCTCCGCATCGATTGAGGAAGCAAACTGACCATTCTCATACAGAATCTTTCCATGGATCATCGTCAGCTTGATATTCTGTTTACTTCCGCTGTATACAATATTCTTGGGAATATTATTGATCGGCTGCATGTTGGGCTGATGCAGATCGATCATGATCAGATCCGCAAGCTTTCCGGCAGACAAGGTATCCGTCTCCGGCAGATTCATGGCTCTGGAACCGTTGACAGTTGCCATCTTCAATACTTCCCCGGCTTCCACAGCCGAAGCGTCCATCTCCCGCAGCTTGGCAAGTCCTGTCACAAGGAACATTTCCCGGAACATATCCAGACAATTATTGCTGGCCGGTCCATCCGTTCCGATCGCTACATTGATCCCACGTTTCAGATATTCTGAAATCGGTGCTATCCCGCTTGCAAGCTTAGTATTGGAACCCGGATTCGTTACCACGCTGAGTTTGTGCTTTGCAAACACATCCATATCCTCATCCGTCATATGGACACAGTGGTAACCGCCTCCACCATAATCATAGATTCCCAGCTGATCTAACAGTACGGCAGGTGTCACCCCATACCGTTCCTTACAGCCTTCCACCTCTGCCTTTGTCTCCGCAAGATGGGTGTAGACCGGCGCTTTATATTTGTGGGAAAGGGCTGCGATTCCTTCCAGCAGTTCCCGCGAGCAGGTGTATTCCGCATGGAATCCGATAAAGTAGCTGAGCAATGGATTTCCATTGTTCAGGCTCTGATACATCTGTTCAACCAATTCAAGCGACTGGCTGAAATTGTTCAACGCACCGACCTGCACACACCGCATTCCCATGTCCGCACAGGCTGACCCTACTGTCTGCGGGGTCAGATACATGTCAAAAATCGCAGTGACACCGCTTGTCAGGTACTCTAACACAGCAAGCTTTGTCAGATGATATATCTTCTCTCCATCTAACTTGGCCTCCACAGGAAATATCTGCTTCTGCAGCCAGTCCTGCAAAGGAAGATCATCCGCGTAGGATCTCAGCAATGTCATTCCGGAATGTGTATGCGCATTTTTAAAGCCCGGCATCAGCAGATTTCCCTCACAGTCAATCTCCCGGTCCCACACAATATCCGGAAGCTTTCCTTCCCGATACAGCTCCTGTATTCCTGCACTCTCACCCACATAAAGGATTCTCTCATCCTTTACCCAGACTTCGCCTTCCACAATATTCTCATCTATCATTGTGAGTATCTTCGCATTATAAAATCTGATATTCATACTAATCACCTGTTACCCCAAAAGATTCCCCGGTCCAAAGCCCTCCGGCAAAATCTCCCTCAAAGTATATTTCTTATATTCCGTCTGTGAGACCGCCACGATAACCTGAAATGTCTCCGGATCACAGAACTCCATCATAACCTGTCTGCACACACCACAGGGAAAGGCATATTGCGTAAGTTCATCGCCCTCCGGGCTTCCCACAACCGCAATGGCCCGGAAATGATACACTCCCTCACTTACCGCTTTAAAGAAAGCGGTCCGCTCGGCACAGTTTGTCGGTGTATAGGCTGCATTCTCAATATTACATCCCCGGTAAACCGTTCCCTCCTCCGTGAGCAGGGCAGCTCCCACTTTAAAATGAGAGTATGGCGTATATGCCATTTTGCGGGCCTCTATAGCCTCTTGTATCAATTCTCTGACGGTTTCCTCCCGCAATTCATTTTTTCTCTCCATACAGCACCTCGTTTTCTGCACTGATCAAAGCAACTCTCCAAATCTGGCTACCGACTCTGCCAGAAGCTTTTCAAATTTAGGTGCCACAGCGTCAGCCGCCTCCTGCACCTCCTCGTGATTCAGGGGTGTACTGCTCATTCCTGCAGCAAGGTTACTGATACAGGAAATTCCACAGATTTTCATTCCCATATGATTTCCTGCGATAGCCTCCACCACAGTACTCATTCCCACTGCATTTGCTCCCAGAGTATGTAACATCCTGATCTCGGCCGGAGATTCAAATGACGGTCCGGTAAGCTGTGCGTAGACACCTTCAAACAACTCAATGTTATTTTCTTTGGCACAGTCTCTTATGATCTCCTGCAGGTCTTCATCGTATACATGGGACATATCCGGAAATCTTGTGCCAAGTTCTTCGATGTTGGCTCCGATCAATGGGTTTGGTGCAAAGCAGGAAATATGATCCTTGATCAGCATTAATGCTCCTGCGTGGAAAGAAGGATCAATACCGCCCGCCGCATTAGTCAGGAACAGGATCTTCGCCCCCATCAGCTTCATCAGTCTCGCCGGAAGCACTACATCCGTAATGGGATATCCCTCATAAAAGTGTACCCGTCCCTGCATGAGAACCACCGGCACCTCTTTAATATATCCAAAGATAAATTTACCGGCATGTCCCGGAACGGTTGACACCGGAAAGCCTTCGATCTCGCTGTAAGGAAGCTCGGCCCTCACATCGACCGCCTTTGCAAAATTTCCAAGTCCCGATCCCAGAACGATCGCAACCTTTGGTTCAAAATCAATTTTCTCCTGAAAACACTTATAACAGTTCAATAATTTTTCGTATACCGGATTCATAAAATAACATTCCTCCCTTATGTTTTATCACTTATCACTCACATGCTCGTGTCTCGCACTCATTATAACATAAATCTACTTTCCTTCCCAGCAGCTTTTTCAATACCCCAGTCCTCTGTCAAGAATCGTTCCATCTACCGCATGGATCGTGAGAAGGCTTTTATGGCAATCACCTCCGTCAGCGGTTGCCCCCTCTATGTATGGTTCCTCTTCCCCCGCATAGTTGATCGTCTCTTTTCCTAAGAAATCCCAAACCGGAATAAGGGTTCCCTCCGCAGTATTTCCCTTTTCATGTGTTCTCATATACCCAAATCGGATCTCGTTGATTTCAAATTCAGCATTCGCTTCTATCTCTCCGAGAAATGCATCATACTTTTCCAGCATCATCCGTTCAAAGATACCCTGGATATCCGAAAAAGGGAGCAGGAACAGACTTTCTCCGGAGGTTCTTTCCAGTTCACACGGCTCACACCAGTACATTGCCACAAGCCCCTGTTCATCAAAGACAAACGTAAGCCGTTCGTAAGGCCACGCTGCCCATGCACCCTCCACAGCATTTCCGGCCTCCTCCGTATAAGTAAGCGGGATTCCGTCTACCACTCTGGTAAAGTACACGGCATAACCGGCATAGGCCTGTTCCGTTTCCGTCTTTTTGCTGCGCATTTGCTGTATCAGGCCATACTCCTTTCCGGCAATTTCAAATTCTGCAAGTCCCATCGCTTTCACATATTCCTGTGCCTGAGCCTCATACTCTGCATCCGGAATAGTTTCTGTCTGTGCCGTGCTGACCTTTTCCTGCGTGCCTGCCAGAAAAACACTTCCATAGGCCCGCATATCCTCAACAGCCATTTCAATCCTGTGTTCCTGATCGTCCATGCGGTTCGTAAGGCTCACCTGATAATGGCTGTCTCCCGCTTCCACATCGCCATACATCCAGTCCTCTGTTTCCCATCCGGTATCAAACAGCTCTTTTCCATTTCCCGCAAAAAAGGTGTCACAGACTCTGTCGTAATCCTCCCTTGCAAAGAACCGGCTTGTCACCCGATAGCTTTTGACCCCTTCTGCCTGCGGGATCTCCATCTCTGCATCTGCCCGAACCGTCACCTTATCCCCGGCAAATTCTGCCCGGTAATGCTCCGGTACCTGTAGAAGCTGCGCAAGGTCTCCCTGTGCCCAATCACTTTTGACTGTCTCTGAAGCAGCCTGTGTCAGTGTCTTTCTGTAAAGATACTCTTCCTGTTTCTCTCCCTTTTGGCACCCTGTCAATGTCAGCACTGTCACCATACATAACACACTTACTTTGCCTGCTCTACTCATCCGTTTCCTCCTCCTGTTCTCTGTTCCATGTAACCGTTACTCTGGTTCCTTCTCCCACACGGCTTTCTATCCGAAGCTCAGCTCCGTGGAGCCTTGCGATCCGGTCACAGAGTGCAAGACCTATTCCGTTCCCGCCGGCCTTGCGGCTCCTTGCCTTGTCCACTCTGTAAAAGGCATCTTTTACCCGTTCTATCTCCTCAGCAGGAATTCCATATCCCTGATCCGTAACCGTAACCATTCCGTCCTTTGCCTGCATCCAGATTGTTTTCCCTGCCTCACTCGCCTTGATCGCATTGTCCACCAGATTGATCAGCAGACTTTCAAACAGATCCGCATCCAGCTTTTGTGTCTCCATCTCGCAGCAGCATTCCAGCACTATTCCCTTCTGTGCAAGCTTCGCTGTTTCCATGCTCTGCACACGTGCAAACAGCTCCTCCATATCGGTATCTGTCATGCAGATACTTTCATTGTCATACACCTCCAACAGACTCATAAGCTTCTCAGAAAGTCTCTCAAGTCTTGTACTCTCCTCATAGATATGCCGTAGTGCCCTGTCCTGCTGTTCTTTCTCCAGCCTTACATGCAAAAGTGTATCCGCATAACCGATGATCGAGGTCATAGGAGTTTTCATTTCATGTGCCATACTTCCAAGTAAAAGCTTTCTTCTTTCTGACACATCTGTCAGTTCCTTCATCTGCTCCTCAATCTGCCTTGCCATGCGTTCAAAAGCCCCTGCTAATGCCGCCACCTCATCCTTTCCCTTAACGGCAATAGATTTCGGCATTTTCCCTTCTCCAATCTGCCCTGCCGCCTCTTCCAATCCTCCTAAAGGCCTCAGCATTTTTCTTGCTATCAGGGAAACTGACAGCATGACAACGAGTATACAGCTTCCTGTTACACCAATCTGAAACATTGCCTGTCTTTTATTTTCCCGATACAGCTTGCTGATATTCCTGACAAGCACAAGGCTGTAGTTTCCCTTTTCCTGCGCCGGAAGCTTCTGTCCGGAAATAAGGTAGTGTTCTCCCTCTATTTCCTGTATCCGGCTTTGGGCCATCTCTCCATTCCACTCCTCTGCCTTTGACAAATTCAGGCTAAAGGAAGTCCTGTTGCACACTTCCTCACCGTCCAGCAGCAAAATATAGGCAGAAACATCAAATTTCCCGAGCAGGAAATTCAGATAAGAACGCTGCGCCGCTGGACTGGACTGCTCCGGAAATGTTCTGTCTATCTCTCTTCCCACCGCATAAGCAGTCGCCGAGAGCTGTTCTTCACAGCTCTCTATCAGCTTCTCCCTGCCGGCATAAAAAGACTGTACGATCATCGTTATCCCCGCTGTCGCCGTCCCTGCCAGCACGGCTATGGTCGTTATCAGCACCAGTTTTTTCCATAGCTTCATCTTCCCTGATCCTCCAGCCGGTATCCCATCTTGGGAATGGTCCGTATCACCTCATGAAATGCAAGTTTCTTCCGGAGCTGACCGATATGAACGTCGATCGTCCTTGTCTCTCCCAGATAATCTGTCTCCCAGATCAGACGGATCAGTTCCTCTCTGGACATGGCTACATTCCGCTTTTGTGCTAGTACGACAAGCAGTTCATATTCCATCGGTTTCAGGGAAACCGGCTTGCCCTTTTTATAAACGCAGTGTCTCTCTCTATCGATCACAACATCTTTTATGTACAGTCTGCTCTGTCCACGCCCGGTCCGCTCCAGTACCTTTTCTATCCTTGCAAGCAGCTCCAGTATTTCAAAGGGCTTCACAATATAATCCTCTGCCCCGCTCCGAAGTCCAAACACCTTGGAGTCGACATCCGCCTTGGCCGTCAGATAGATCACCGGGATCTGCGCCCTTTGAAAGTCCTCCATCAGGGCAAATCCATCCTTTCCCGGAAGCATGACATCCACAAGTGCAAGCGCAATATCCTCTGTCTGGAAGCTCTCCTTCTCTGATCCAGCAATCAGATTTTGTGCCTGTATTCCATCCGAAACCGGTATAGGCCGATACCCTGTCGCCTCCAGATTCATGCAGATCAGCTCCAAAATAGCCTGCTCATCTTCCACCACCATGATTTTTGTCTCCGGCATGTTCTTCTCCCCCTCTGTTTTTCTTATCGTATCATAGACTTGCACTAAAAAAAGCAACGAATTGTAAACGTTGCTTTTTCAGAATTTGTCAGATTATGATGCAAACCATTCCGCCGTTTAAATCGTTGACGATTTTTTGCATGGTTTCCTGCAATTTGATCTGACTTTCTTCATTGATCATTGATATTTTGCCGGTAATTCCGTCATTTACAAGCTGTTCCACCGTTTTCCCGAAAATGTTGGTCTCCCAGATTCCTTCTTCGTCTGTCCCTGTATCGGTAATATATCGTATCAGGTCTCTCGCCTGCTCCTCCGTTCCGACAATTGGCGAAATTTCTGTCTCAATCGAAGCCTTTATCATATGGATGCTGGGACTCTCCGCCTTGATCTTAACCCCGAATTTATTGCCCTGCCTGATCAGCTCCGGTTTTTCCAGAACAATCTCTTCCCGATCCGGCATAACAACCCCATATCCTTTATACCGTACCGCCTCCATGGCATGCAGCACCTTGGTATATTCCTTTTTCATCTTAGCCATCTCGCGCAGAGTTGCAAGAAGCTGATATTCGCTCTCAATATCTTCGCCGACAAGGTCACTGAGCATCTCATAATAATACCTGTCATCTACATCCAGAACGACCTTCACGCAGCCATCCGCCATACTGATACCGTCCAGCTTACATTTCCGGATATACTCACTTTCCAGCTTTATCTCCTTTCCGGAAATGTCCCGGATATGGTTCATGCTGTTCATCAGCTCTTTAATATGGGAAATGATATCCTGTTTCAGCTTATGGTCACAGGGCAGCATTTCTACCCACTTTGGCATATAAAATTCGATCATGGTGAGCGGAAACTCATAGAGGACATTTTCCATGATATGATGGATATCCTCTCTTTTCAGCTGTTCACAGTTAACCGGCATCACTGTAACCTGGTATTTTTCGCTGATCTCATCGGCAAGTGTTCTCGTCTCGTCGGCGTAGGGCTTTGCCGAGTTGAGAAGAACGATAAAGGGCTTTCCAAGTTCCTTTAACTCTGTGATCGTTCTCTCTTCCGCTTCCAGAAAGCTTTCTCTCGGAAGCTCCCCAAAACTTCCGTCACAGGTCACTACAATTCCGATCGTCGAATGATCCCTGATGACCTTTCGGGTTCCAATCTCGGCCGCCTTTGTAAACGGAATCTCTTCCGCAGACCACGGCGTTTTCACCATTCTCTCTTCCTGATCTTCCAGATGACCGGTCGCCCCATCAACCATATACCCCACACAGTCGATCAGCCGCACATTTACATCAATGTCACTTCCCAGCTTCAGATGGGCTGCTTCTTTTGGGATGAACTTTGGCTCTGTCGTTGTAATCGTCTTTCCTCCCGCGCTCTGCGGCATCTCATCCTGTGCACGTACTTTCTCGTTTTCATCCTCCATAAAAGGAAGTACCAGCAGATTTAGAAATCGCTTGATAAAGGTAGATTTGCCGGTTCGCACCGGCCCTACAACACCAAGATAGATCTCCCCACCGGTTCGGATCTGTATATCTTTATACAAGTCATATGTACTGTTCTGCAAAAAATCCATAAAAAAACCTCCTACATATGCTGATACATGTATATGCAGGAGGATGCCTCTCTATTCTGACAGCTTATGAAAAATAATGCAGTTAGGCTGATCTACTTCTATCTCTTTCCCATTCATGACGAGCAGCCCCTTCTGGAGATCAACATTGAAAAATGTCATCGTGTTGGACTCATGGTTCAGGGAAACCAGATGTCTATTATCCGGGAAAAGACTTACATCCTTTGGATAATCTCCACTGATAGGAAGACACAACAGCTTTGTCAGCATACCCGACTTTTCATCAATGCTGTAAACGACAGCACTGTTGTCTCCTGCATTGGAGCTCACCAGATAACGGAAATCGTCCGAAATATTGAGAGCGCTTGCCGCTGATCCGCCCGCATGATAATCATTCAGGGTCGATATTGTCTGGATCTTTTCAAACTCCGGATTTCCACCCACTTCTTCATAAGTATAGACATCAATATAGTTCTTTAATTCATGTACAATATACAGAAAATGTCCATCCTTCGAGAACTTCATATGCCGTGGTGCCGATTCCTGCTCGCTACGGATCATATCGATCAGCTTCAGCTTGCCGGAATTGTGATCCAGCCGGTAGACACTGACATGATCCAGTCCAAGATCTGCCGCACAGAGATATTTGTTGTCTCTGGTCATCTTGACACAGTTTACATGCGGGCGGAAATTGCGCTCTGCAATACTTCCAAGTCCCTTATGGTAAATTTCATCGGTGATCTCTCCGACACCGCCATCCTCACGCAGTCTGAGAACGGTAATCTTTCCATCATGATAGCCGCCTACAAACAGGAACTTTCCTTCATAATCGGTAGAAACATAACAGCCTCTCATACCGTTGATGCTTCCCTCATTGATTACTTCCAGATTTCCCGTCGGCAGAATCCGATACGCCTCCACACCGAAATCGGTGATCGAATACAGATACTTTCCGTCATGCGAGATTGAAATATACGAGGAGTTCGTAATCTCTACCTGGTTCTTCTCTGTCATTCTTCCGTTTTTCAAATCTACATCATAAATACGAATACCGTAATTATCCTTCTGTCCAACCGTGTAGGTGGAAACATATGCCACATATTTTCCCTGACTCATACCTGACCATACCTTTCTCCGTATTAGTTATCTCCCTTAGGAGCATTGTTTTCCGCGTTTATTTTATCATACTTTCCATGGGTTGTTAATCTTTTATGGACTGTTTTGAAAAATATTCAAAATATCCATTGACAGGCAACTTGTTTTTTGTATAATGAGATACAGTGTTTGTTTAGTTTTAGTAAACTTTTAGTTTATTATTAGAAAGGTACAGCATGGACGCTAATTCAAATAAAATGGATATAGGCAATAAAATCAAGGAACTTCGGAACAAAAAAGGACTTACCCAGGAGGAACTGGCTGACCGCTGTGAATTATCAAAAGGATTTATCAGTCAGCTTGAAAATGATCTCACCTCCCCTTCGATCGCCACACTCATTGATATCCTGCAATGTCTTGGCACGGATCTGAAACACTTTTTCAATGACGCCGGTGACGAGCAGATCGTTTTTGGTCGCGAGGATTACTTTGAAAAGATCGATCAGGAGCTCCACAACAAAATAGAATGGATTATTCCCAACGCGCAAAAAAACATGATGGAACCGATTCGCGTGACTCTTGAGCCGGAAGGTTCCACATATCCCGATCAGCCACATGAAGGCGAAGAATTCGGATATGTTCTTTCCGGCGCAGTTACCGTGATCATCGGAGACCGCAGTATCAAGGCCAAAAAGGGCGAATCCTTTTACTACCGGCCTAACTCCGAGCACTATATCAAAGCTTCCGGGAAAAGCGGTGCTGTCTTTCTGTGGATCAGCACGCCTCCCAATTTTTAAACAACAGACTTTTACACAGGAGGTACCCATAAATGTCCAAAGAACTGATCCACCTTAATCATATTTCCAAATCCTTTGACGGACAGATGGTTCTGGATGAACTTAACCTTACTATACATGAAAATGAATTCGTAACCCTGCTCGGCCCCAGCGGCTGCGGCAAGACCACAACACTCCGCATCCTTGGCGGCTTTGCAAGCCCTGACAGCGGAACTGTTATTTTTGACGGAAAGGATATTACCAATCTCCCGCCCAACAAAAGACAGCTGAACACTGTTTTTCAGAAGTATGCTCTCTTTACCCATATGACCATTGCCGAAAATATTGCTTTCGGACTGAAAATAAAGAAAAAATCCAAAAGCTACATAGAGGATAAGATTCAGTATGCATTAAAGCTTGTCAATCTTGAGGGCTACGAAAACCGTATGCCAAACTCCTTAAGCGGAGGCCAGCAGCAGCGTATCGCTATCGCGCGCGCTATCGTCAATGAGCCGAAGGTGCTTCTTCTCGATGAGCCTCTGGGTGCCCTTGATCTGAAGCTCCGTCAGGAAATGCAGTATGAGCTGATCCGTATGAAAAACGAACTCGGCATCACCTTTGTCTATGTCACCCATGATCAGGAAGAGGCACTGACCATGTCTGACACCATTGTTGTCATGAATCAGGGATATATTCAGCAGATCGGCTCCCCGGAATCTATCTACAATGAGCCGGAGAACGCTTTTGTAGCTGACTTTATCGGAGACAGCAACATCATCCCCTCCACAATGCTGGATGACAAGCTGGTAAATATTCTCGGTACCAACTTTGCCTGTGTGGATACCGGGTTTGGTCATAACAAACCGGTCGATGTCGTGATCCGTCCGGAGGACGTTGAGCTTGTAGAACCTTCCCAGGGTACCATTCAGGGTGTTGTGACACACCTGATCTTTAAAGGCGTCCACTACGAAATGGAGATCATGGCAAACGGTTTTGAATGGCTTGTACACTCTACCACCCTCTTCCCGGTCGGAAAAGAAGTGGGTATCAAGGTAGATCCCTTTAATATCCAGATTATGAACAAGCCGGAATCTGAAGATGAGGAGGCGGTTGCAATTGACATCTAAAAGCAAATGGCTCTCTGCCCCCTATACCCTCTGGTCCGTTATTTTTATCCTGGTTCCGCTGGGTATGATCTTCTATTACGGACTGACTGACAAGACAGGTTCTTTTACTCTGGCAAATATCACTGCCATTGCGACGGCAGAGCACTCGAAAGCACTATGGCTTTCCCTGCTTCTGTCCCTGATCAGTACCCTGATCTGTTTTGTCCTAGCCTATCCGCTGGCCATGATCCTCTCTAATATGAAGGTCAGCCAGCACAGCTTTATTATTTTGATCTTTATTCTGCCTATGTGGATGAACTTTCTGCTCCGTACGCTTGCGTGGCAGACTTTGCTGGAAAAGAACGGCGTGATCAACAATATCCTGACTTTTTTACATCTTCCGAGTCTGAATATTATCAACACACCGCACGCGATCATCCTTGGTATGGTATACAATTTTTTACCTTTTATGGTATTGCCGCTTTACAATGCACTTTCTAAGATCGATGAAAATGTGATCAATGCTGCGAGGGATCTCGGTGCCGGAAATTTTTATACCTTCTTCCGCATCATTCTGCCCCTGTCCGTTCCGGGCATTATCAGCGGTGTCACAATGGTATTTGTACCCGCACTGACCACCTTCGTGATCAGTACCCTGCTCGGCGGAAGTAAGATACTGCTGATCGGTAACGTTATCGAACAGGAATTTACCCAGGCTTCTAACTGGCGGCTTGGAAGCGGTCTTTCCATTGTCCTGATGATCTTCATTATCTTAAATATGATCGTATCTGCTGTTTTTGACAAAGACGGGGAGGGCTCCATGCTATGAAAAATGTTGCAAAAAAAATATATGTTGCCCTGATTTTCATCTTCTTATATGCACCGATCGCAACGCTTGTGGTTTTGTCCTTCAATGCGAGTAAAACAAGGGCAAAATGGGGTGGCTTTACCTTTAAATGGTATACCTCCCTTGTCAGAAATCATGAGATCATGCAGGCCCTTTGGACCACTCTTTTGATCGCCGTGATCTCTTCGTTAGTCGCTACGGTCATCGGAACCGTCGCCTGCGTTTCCATGAATGCCATGAAAAGAAGATCAAGGGCTGTTTTACTTGGTATCACCAATATCCCTATGTTGAATGCCGATATTGTAACCGGTATTTCCCTGATGCTTTTGTTCATCAGTCTGGGGCTGCGGTTTGGATTTGGAACGATCCTGCTCTCTCACATTACCTTTAATATTCCTTATGTGATATTGAGCGTCATGCCCAGAATGAAACAGCTCAACCCAAGCACCTACGAAGCTGCTCTGGACCTTGGTGCATCCCATTTTAAGGCATTTTTTAAGGTGGTATTCCCGGATCTGCTTCCCGGTATCATGTCAGGGTTCCTTATGGCCTTTACCATGTCGCTGGATGATTTCATTATCACGCACTTTACAAAGGGCGCCGGTGTGGATACCCTTTCCACAAAGATCTATACCGAGGTAAAAAAGGGAATCAAGCCGGAAATGTATGCACTTTCCACCATCATTTTTGTGACAGTACTGATATTGCTCTTTTTGGTGAACTTTACACCCAACGGAAATAAAAAGGCGGAACAAACTTCCCCTAATAAATAAACAGAAAGAATGAGGAGAAAAAATGAAAAAAAGAAATGTGAAGTTAACATCTGTGATCGGCATTACCATTGCCTCCATGGCTATCCTGTCGGGATGTGGTTCTTCCACTGGCGGTGAAAACGGAAAGGTAATCGTCTACAACTGGGGCGAATACATTGATCCGGAAACCATTCAGATGTTTGAAGAGGAAACCGGCATCGAAGTTGTCTACGATGAATTTGAAACCAACGAGATCATGTATCCCAAGGTTGAATCCGGTGCAGCTGAATATGACGTTGTCTGCCCTTCGGACTACATGATCGACAAAATGATCCAGAATGGTCTCTTGCAGGAGTTAAACTATGACAATATTCCCAATGCAAAGGCCAATATCGGTGCGCAGTACTACGAACAGGCTGAGGATTTCGATCCCGGCAATAAATATGCCGTACCCTACTGCTGGGGAACTGTCGGTATTCTGTACAACAAAACCATGGTTGACGAACCTATTACAAGCTGGGGCCAGCTTTGGGATGAAAAATACAAAGACAATATCCTGATGCAGGATTCTGTCCGTGATGCCTTCATGGTAGCTGAGAAGCTTAATGGCTTTTCCATGAATACCGTAGATCCTTCCGAACTTGAGACAGCCAAAAATGCCCTTATCGAACAGAAACCTCTGGTACAGGCCTACGTCATTGATCAGGTCCGTGACAAAATGATCGGGGGAGAAGCCGCTATCGGTGTCATCTATTCCGGAGAGGCAATCTATACACAGCGTGAAAACCCGGATCTTGAATATGTGATTCCGGAGGAAGGTACCAACGTATGGATCGACTGCTGGTGCATTCTCAAGGATGCTCCGAATAAGGAAAACGCAGAGAAGTTTATCGACTTTATGTGCCGTGGTGACATTGCGGAAAAGAACTTTGAATACATTACCTACTCTACCCCCAATGACGCGGCAAGAGAACTGATCGAGGATGAAGAGATCAAGAATTCTCCTATCGCTTTCCCGGATCTCTCCCAGTATAACAATCTGGAAACCTTTGTATACCTTGGCGAAGACGGTGATGCCCTTTATAATGAGCTTTGGAAAGAAGTAAAATCAAATTAGTCTATCATGAGTATTATAGCGAAACCCCCGAAAGATCTTTCGGGGGTTTTCGTATCATCCATATTCATCATTTGGATGGATATATTCTCTTTTCATCCGGCAGCCACTTCTCCAGAATTTCATCCAGCTTCTCCTGTGTGATCGGCTTTGCGAGGAAATCCTGAAATCCCATCTTAAAGTAACTTTCCCTCGCACCGGAAATTGCGTTGGCTGTCAGCATTACAACCGGCGTATCCTTACACAGATTGTTTTCCAGCTGCAGCATTCTTTCAAATGTTTCGATTCCGTCCATCTCCGGCATCATATGATCCAGAAAGATCAGATCATACTGCTCTTTTGTTATCAAGTCCAGACATTCCTTTCCGCTTCCAATCGATCGGATCACAGGCTTTGTCTGCTTCAATAATCCACAGAACACCTTCCTGTTGACCAGATTGTCATCCACCAGCAGAATTCTGGCATCCGGCGCCGTAAATGCCGGATGATATACCTTTTCTCTCTCTGCCGTCCTGACCCATTTCTTGAAGTCACCGACTTTTTCCGTGTTCATGACCTTCTGTCTGATATCAAACCAGAACACACTGCCTTTTCCGTACTCACTCTCCACCAAAAGTTCACTGTCCATCAGCTTCAACAGCTTGATCGTAATATTCATTCCCAAACCGGTGCCCTCAATCGTCCGGTTATGATTCTCCTCAATTCTCTCAAACGCCGAGAAGAGTCTGTACATATCCTCCGGCTTTATTCCAACGCCGGTATCTGTGATCCGAAAACGAAGCGTCACCTCATCACCTTCCATTTTTCCCTCTACATGAAAAGTAACACTTCCCTTTTTGGTGTATTTGACCGCATTGGTCAAAATATTTAAAAGCACCTGTCGGATTCTGATATCATCACCGTACAGTCCACTAGGCAGATCCGGATCGATCTCTGCCTCCAGCTTGAGTCCCTTCTCCTCCGCGCGCAGCATTGTCATATTCAACAGATCATGAAGCATAATGCGAAAATCATACTCTGCCGGAACAATCTCCATCTTGCCGGATTCTATCTTGGAAAAGTCCAGAATATCATTGATGATACCCAACAGAGTCTGTGCCGAAGACCGGATATCCAACGCGTTCCGGATCGTGTCCTCCTCCTTGCTTTCCCGCAGAATAATTTCATCCATTCCCAACACTGCGTTGATGGGCGTACGGATTTCATGCGACATTCTGGCAAGAAATTCCGATTTTGCCTGATTTGCCTTCTCCGCGTTCAGCTTCAGCTGGCTCATCTGCTTTATCTGTTCCTTATTCTGCGTAACATCTACAAAAACAATTGCATAGCCTGCAAGGAGTCTGTCATTCCACACTTTATTTGCATGAACCTCGAAGACTTTACTTCCATCCCGGAACTCATAGTTATTACCGGTTTCTATTATTTTCTCCAGATCAGTCGTCGCAATCCGAAAGCCATCATGGAGTCTATTGATTCCCGGGAACATTTCCACCGCCTTGTCGTTCTCTTCAACCAGTCCTCCGTAGGCATCCACGATCAGAACCGCCTCATCCATCGTCTTGATAATATTTTCATGTGCGGTCGCCGTAATGTCAAACACATGGTATATGATGATCACAACACTGAATGCGGCCACTCCCAACGCTACGCATCCGGGAACCGCATCAAAGCCCTCCAGACCTCCAAACCAGTTGACCATAATTCCGACAAGCGGCATAAAAGATCCAATTCCCAACACAATCAGATTCGTTCGTTTAGACTTTTCATTCACCGTTTTCAGTCCCATAAATATAAAATGCAGACTCGCCAGAATCTCCAGAAAGATCACTACCATAAAAATATAGTACAAAAAGCCTTTATGTAAAACCACATGCGGAAAAATTCCCGTGTTTGAAAACTCTGCATAAGAATAATAAAAAGGAATTCTGTCATATGTCCAACAGCAGACCAGAACGATTCCATCGAGCACAAACAGACAGGTCTGTATCCACCTCTTAATATGGTGACCGCAGTACCTTGTTGCAAACAGAAGCAGAAAGGTTCCCATAAAGGCTCCCCCAAGATATTCTGTCCGGACAGCCATCATAACCTCATCAAGACTTTTGGAAACCATCTCCTGTAAATATCCGGCATTCTGAACGCCACTCAGAAAGCCAATACACAGCATGATCTTGGAAAGTTCCCCTTCCCTTTGCCGGATCATCAATATGATAAAAAAAGCACAGGCCATCACCATCAATGCCTGATACGTCAATAAGATATGATACATTTTCTGCTCTCTCACTTCTCCGGCTTTCCATGAATAGCTGTAAACCGGGCAGCACTTTTCAAGTATTAGTACTTTAATACTACCCAATCATACTATTGATGTCAAGAACCCGGCCGCATCCGATTGTACCGGTATGACTTTCTACTCTTCATACTCACATATATATGCAATTCGTCCACTGTAAAAGCTCGCAATTGCTAAAATATCATTTGGTGCATCATTCCAGACCCATCTCCCCTCTTTTTGCATATAGAACATGTCCATACAGTTTTCTTCATTTCCTGCATCATCATAATAGCTGGGTTCCCCATCTAGCCAATATTTCATGCTGTCCCCACTATTCAGTATTTCCCCATAGAAAGTAGCATCGTCACGGATCCATCGATAACTGGAGCCGTCCCGCGGGTCCTTCTTTCCACCAAGCCAGAAAACATACCCTCTTAAATCAGCGTTTTCTATCATTTCCACAATCTTCTCGTATTCCTCTTCCGATTCTATTCTTAACAAATGACCTTCACGGCTGATACAATCCTGGTAGGCCCCATACCATGTACAATCCTGAATTATGATCTCATATGAACTTATTGTCTCTTCACTGACCGAGCCATCTACTTCATCCTCCGAAGATATCGTCTGTTCTTCCTCTGCTTCCCCTTGTTGGACAGTATCTCCGTTCGCAGTTTCCGACATCTGAGCCTCATTTGTCTGTGTTTTGAATACATTTCCGAATATCACGATCGCAGCAACTGCAACAACTGCTATAAGAAAAACAGCACCTCCCTTCCCCTTCCATTTATTTAAATTGCTTTTTTCTTCTCCCTGCTCCTTATCAGATTGAGTCGTTTTTTCAACCGGATTCTTTAATTTATGCTGCTGTTCTGTCTCATCATTCGTATCATATAATCTGCGTTGTAATTCATCCATATTTTGTATCCGTTTTTCGGAATACACTTCCATCCCCTTCAGAATACACTCTTCCACATTCTTAGAGATCGTAATTCCCAGCGCACCCGGCTTTTGCAGGTCATCCTCCCTCATCCGCTCCATGGATTCCGGTGGGGTTATACCTGTTATACATTTATAGATCGTGGCACATAGTGCATAGACATCTGACCAGGGCCCCTGTTTCCCCTTCGTACGATATTGTTCTTCCGGCGCGTAACCCGGTTTCAGCATTACCGATAAGCTCTTTTCTCCTTCTGAAGCATAATCCCTTGCGGCGCCAAGGTCCAACAGTTTAACACTTCCACCTGGCTGCATAATGATATTATCCGGGCTGATATCTCTGTGGATCAATCCTAATTCATGCATTTTGGATAGAGAGGTGATCACAGGACGCATGAGCGATATAACTTCCTGTACCGGCATTTTGCCGCCTACACGCCCTAAATGCTCTTTCAGTGTTTCTCCCTCTACATACTCCATGATTATGTATGCTGTATTATTTTCCGTGAAAAAATCATTCACGCCAACTATACCGGATAGATTTGAACATTTGGCTAATATTCTGGCTTCTCTTATAAATCCTTCTTTCCACTTCATTACCGCCTGCTGTCCGGTTCCTGCATACTCTGTTACCATGCTCGTCACACTGCCTTCGCGGGTTACATAGCCATTCGGATAGAACTCCTTGATAGCTACCTTCATTTCCAGATTCAAATCCATTCCAATATATGTTATTCCAAAGCCGCCTTCCCCCAGGACCTTGCCAACAAGATATTTCCCCGCCAATATTGTATACGGTTTCAAATGGTGTATGTTCTGTTCCCCTGTTGCATCCCCATTACGGTATCCACAATAACGACATTGTGATTACCCTTCCACTAACGCTCTCA
>CAKRPS010000040.1 GCA_934385475.1 uncultured Lachnospiraceae bacterium
TTTCGGAATATATCAAGTGCAATAAAGTGATATTCCTGCAGCAGGTTGATCTTCAACCCGGTGTCTGTCTTCTGTTCCGTCATGTTTGTTCATTGTTATTTTTCTGTTTGGAAATCTGCCCGATCTGTCAACCTTAAAGTGTCTTACATGAAAATTGTGTTTATATTTATAAATTAGAAATTTATGATTTCTTTCTTTTTTCTTTCGAATTCTGACACATCTGATTCACAATTCCCCCTTATAGTAATAATTGTTCAAAGGAGTCGCCGGTGCTGATTTGGTGTCGAACGGCTTCGACTAACCATAACAGTCGCATCTTTCGCCGGTGCGCTGTTGACATATATTTGATAAACACATTTCTATCCTTCTCACACGGAAAACGGCATCCCAAACGGATGCCGTTTTCATTATTATGTAATTATTCAGATCCCCATCATAAACCGGGCAAGGACAATGCTTGCCGCAACTCCGACCGCTGTAGAAAGCAGCGCTCCTTTCAGGGTATATCTTGTTTTCGTAACCTTTGCTGCCAGAAAATAGACGCTCATCGTGTAAAAGATCGTCTCCGTACAGCTCATCATAATAGATGTGGTAAGACCAACCAGAGAATCCGGTCCATGTTTTTTGAAAATGTCCAGCACCAGTCCGGTTGCTGCTGACGAAGAAAACATTTTAATCAGGATAACCGGCACCAGATCCGGCGAAATACCTGCCTTGGCTGTAAGTCCTCCTACCAGTTTTCCCAGAAAATCAAGAAATCCCGACGCCCGAAGTACCCCCACCGCGACCATCAGACCGATCAGCGTTGGCATAATATCAATTACCGTATGAAAACCATCCTTTGCCCCTTTGATAAAATCCTCATAGACATTGCATTTTCGAATGATTCCATATGCAACAATATAAAAAATGATCACTGGAATAATAATATTAGAAATATTAGATAAAACTGCGGCCATAGAAAATCCCGGAACAGTATTCTTTAATCATATCTATTCCGGGATTCTGTAAATTATGTATCAGATTCCGATTTACTTCCCTTCCTGCAAAATGTCTCTTGCAACATGGACTCCACTTGCCGATGCGTGGGACAGGGAATGGGTCACACCACTTCCGTCTCCAATGATATACAGCCCTTCATATTTGCTCTGAAGCCTCTCATCGATCGCCACTTCCATGTTATAGAATTTTACTTCCACACCGTACAGGAGTGTATCATCATTTGCCGTACCGGGAGCAATCTTGTCAAGCGCATAGATCATCTCAATAATACCGTCCAGAATACGCTTGGGGAGCACAAGGCTCAGATCGCCCGGTGTCGCAGACAGGGTAGGCTCCACCAATCCCTCCTGGATTCGCTTTGCGTTACTTCTACGTCCTCTTACCAGATCTCCAAATCGCTGCACGATAACACCGCCTCCCAACATATTGGAAAGTCTGGCAATACTCTCTCCGTATCCATTACTATCTTTAAAAGGCTCTGAAAAATGTTTTGCAACCAACAATGCAAAATTAGTATTTTCGGTCTGTTTATCGGCTCCCTCATAGCTGTGACCGTTAACCGTTACGATACCGTTTGTGTTTTCATTAACGACGATTCCATGCGGATTCATGCAGAAAGTTCTCACATTATCCTCAAACTTCTCTGTCCGGTATACAATCTTGCTCTCATACAGTTCATCCGTGAGATGTGAGAAGATAACTGCCGGAAGCTCCACGCGCACACCAATGTCCACACGGTTTGACTTCGTCTCAATATCAAGTTCCTTACAAACCTTCTCCATCCATTTGCTGCCGCTTCGCCCAACGGAAACTACACATTTATCACACTCATATGTTTCCTTCTCACAGCAGACCCGGTAACCCTGCTCATGCTTTTCAACGCTCTGTACCATTGTGTCAAAGTAAAAATCTACCTTATCCTTGAGATCTGCATAAAGGTTTTCCAGAACAACATAATTGATATCCGTTCCCAGATGTCGTACAGAAGCATCCAGAAGATTCAGCTTATTCTGTAAACAAAGCTTTTTAAAGTGGCTTCCCGCTGTAGAATAAAGCTTTGTACCCTCTCCACCATACTTCATGTTAATTTCATCCACATACTTCATCAGTTCAATGGCACGTTTTTTCCCTACGTGTTCGTACAAAGTACCTCCGAAGTCATTGGTGATATTGTATTTTCCGTCTGAAAATGCACCTGCACCGCCAAATCCACTCATAATCGAACAGCTCTTACAGTTGATGCAGCTCTTAATCTTCTCTCCGTCAATCGGACAGTGCCTTTTGTCAAGTGCGTGTCCCGCTTCAAATACCGCTATTTTCAACTTCTTATCGCTATGCACCAGTTCATAAGCTGTAAAAATGCCGCCCGGACCGGCACCAATAATAATCACATCATATTTCATACGTATCCCTCCAACGTTTCTACTTACGATATGCTTTCTTTACTATGGTATCATAAAGCGGCTTTCCCGACAATGGCGGCTTTTACAGAAACACCTAGTCCATGGATGGATATTTGTTTGCGCTGTAAGCATATCCATTCTTATATGCTACCGTAAGGTACAGAACACCATTTTCTCCACAAAGCTTCACATGACAAATCCCGTCCTCAAAAAGGTCGGTAATCTCTATTTTCTGATCCCGGTAAAATACCCATACCCTGCCATCCGCCTCATATTCTACTTCCGGACCATCCAGATCTTCTATTAATTCTTCTTCTGTCAATGGCCTTTCCGTACCATCCGCCTCGTAAGCAATGCCTCCACCACTCCTTTCGCAAAGTTCCCCGTTTTCATCCAGATATTGAAGTTCATAACTTCCATCTGCATAAATGTTCATCTCCGCATCCGTCTGATCTCCATGAACCCATAGTTGCAATGTACGCTGAATGCTTCCCACATTCCGGGCATAGGCCGTACCCCCACCGCCTATCAGGACAAGTCCGGCTATCACTGCCACCATAATGCCCCTCCATGCCTGTCTATTTTTTCCCGCAGTATTCCTGTCTATTTCTACCTGAAAGTCTTCCGGCAGCTTCAATACCGAAAAAGCCTGCTTATATCTTTCCTTCCCTGTCATATTAAGTCCTCCTTCAGCAATCCTCTAAGTAGCTCTCTTGCCCGTGACAATCTGACCTTCACATTACTTATAGATATTTTTGTAACATCTGCAATTTCCCCGGTCGTGTAATCTTCAAAATAAAACAGATGAATCACAATACGATACTTCTCCGGAAGTTTCATGACCGCATCGAATAGCTCTTCCGACTCTTTTGTTTCAAAGGAAAACGTCTCCCTATAATCTTCCAAAGAAACCTTATTCCGCTTCCAAAATGACTTATTGCTGTTTTTCGCTTTGTTCACTGCTACGCGGATGAGCCATGCGCGTATATGCTTTTCGTTCTCAAATTCTTTGTCTGTCATATAATACTGTAGAAAAGTATCCTGAACAACATCCTTTGCATCCTCGGGATTCCGACACACGCTGAATGCTGCCGCATATAAATTGTTTCCATACCTTTCTACTAATTCTTGTACCGTTTCTCTCATGCATCGCTCCTTTGTTTCTTTCTCAAGGCCTTTCACTAATAATACAAGTGACAAGGTACAAAGGTTACAAATTTCTATATTTCATGGAAAAAACTTGAACAGGTCTTTTTTAGGAGGATTTATTGTTATGTATGAAGACAAACCACACACACTATTTGTAAAATACGCAGTTCCGCCTCTACGATATCAGGTACATTCTCATGCTGGCGCGGCATCACGAATCATAAGCTTCTGAATTGTTGAAAGAAAAAAATCACTTTTGAAATGGCAGCTTCCTGTTTCTCTTATGGGTTACTGCCTTGCAATAGATCACCGCTGTCAGTGTGCTCAGAAGTGTTGCCAGTATCGCCGGTGCAATAATTCCTGCCGGATTGACACTGCCATACTGGCTTCTATATGCGATCATGTTTACAGGAATCAACTGAAGAGAAGATATATTCAGAATCAGAAAAACACACATCTCATCGCTGGCAGATACTTCTTTGTGGGAATGCCCTGCATCAAAATACTCTGCATTTCCCCTCTCCCGCTCAAGATCCGACAATGCCTCCATTGCTTTGAGTCCCGCCGGAGTACAGGCCCAGCCAAGTCCCAGAATATTCGCAATCAGGTTCGTTGCAATATATTCCCTTGAGACATGACCTTCGGGAATATCAGGAAACAGGAACGAGATAAACGGCTGGATGCCTCTTGTCATTCTGGCGATCAGCCCGGACTTCTGCGCAATCTCCATGAGTCCTACCCACAACGCCATCACACCAATCATGGTAATGCACAGTGAAACCGCGTCACCCGCTGATTCCAATGCAGCGTTCGTCACCTCTGCCATCTTCCCGGTAAAAGCACCATACACTACTCCGATCATGATCATCAGTGCCCAGATATAATTTAACATAATCCCCCATTCCGATACATCCGCTACACGCCGTATCGCAAACTATCCACTCAGGTCTTATATTATTTTATGACATCATACATCCGTACAGAACTGTGATAAATCCTTGATTACCTCTCCTGCAATGATCAGACCGGCAACTGATGGTACGAACGCCACGCTCCCCGGAATTGCTCTTCTTTCCGTACATTTATGAACCGCACCCGGAGGACAGATACAATGATTCCGGCAGCTGATCTCCATATCTTCCAGTGGTTTCCGCGCCGGTTCCGTAGAGTACACCACCTTGAGCTTTTTGACACCGCGCTTCTTTAACTCCCGCCGCATAACCTTGGCAAGGGGGCACATCGTAGTCTTATAGATATCCGCTACGCGAAACTGCGTCGGATCAAGCTTATTGCCTGCGCCCATGCAGCTTATTACCGGCACTCCGCACTCCTTTGCCCTCATAATGATCTCAAGCTTGGCGGTCACCGTATCAACTGCATCCACAACATAAGAATACTCTTTAAAGTCAAACTCATCTGCATTTTCAGGAAGATAAAAGCATTGACGGACCTCCACCCGGGCATCCGGGTTGATCTCCAGAATACGGTCTCTCATGACCTCAACCTTATACTTGCCAACCGTCTTTCTGGTTGCTATGATCTGCCGGTTCAGGTTGGTCAGACATACCTTGTCATCATCCACCAGCACAAAAGAACCTATCCCGCTCCGTACCAGTGCCTCGACGGTATAACCACCCACTCCACCAATTCCAAAAACGGCAACCTTGGCATTTTTCAGCCGCTCCATATTATCTGCCCCAAGAAGAAGCTGGGTTCTGGAAAATTGATTTAACATAGTTTCCTCCGTATTACTTGTCCATATCGTAATCATCAAGAAAATGATGTCTCACGCCATCCTTTTTGTAAGCGATCAACGTATTCAGACTGACATTTTCCACACTCTTGAAAATATTTCCCTCGACAAACGGGTTCGTCTTCTTCAGCTCCCGGATAAGATTCTTGACTTCCAGACGCTTCGATTTGCTCTGTCCGTCATCCCGGCAGGAAGAACAGTTCTCCGTAAATTTGCAGGCACATTGAATAAAATACAGTTCATTATAGTCACGCCACTTTTTGATATCCTCTTCCCGCACCAGATACATGGGACGTATCAACTCCATGCCTTCAAAATTCGTGCTGTGAAGCTTCGGCATCATGGTCTGGATCTGCGCCCCGTATAACATTGCCATCAGAATTGTCTCGATGACGTCATCATAGTGGTGTCCCAATGCGATCTTGTTACATCCAAGCTCCTTCGCTTTACTGTAAAGATGTCCTCTTCGCATCCGGGCACACAGATAGCACGGTGATTTCTCCACTGTAAAAACAGACTCAAAGATATCGGATTCAAAAATGGTTATGGGAATGTTCAGCTTTTTGGCATTGGATTCGATCACCTGACGGTTCTCCTTGCTGTAGCCTGGGTCCATGACCAGAAAAACCACCTCAAACGGAAATTTGTTATGACGCTTTAATTCCTGAAACAGCTTCGCCATCAGCATAGAGTCTTTCCCGCCTGAAATGCAGACTGCAATCTTATCGCCCTCCTGCACCAGATCGTACTCCCGGATCGCTCTGGTAAACTTACACCAGATGCTTTTACGAAACTTTTTGCGCAGACTCTCCTCCGCATCAATATATTTGGGCTTTTCCTCCTCCTGCATGCTGTTCATGATCCATCCAAGATATCCGCCCTGCAGGGACACCGCGTCTATTCCTCTCTCCCGGAGCATAGCAACGGCATCCAGACTCAATTCCCCCTTCTGGCAACACACTATTATTTTCTGTTCCTGGTCATCCGGTTCCCAGCTTTCCAATTTCTCCATCGGAACAGAAACAGCCCCGGGAATATGTCCGAAAGAATATGCCATTTCGTCTCTAACATCTATTATCCTATAGGAATTATCATCTAAAAGAGAAAACTCTTCCATAGTTATTTCCAAATTCTCCATCTAAACCTCATTTCTAAGCAACTTGCTGCGAAGAGAACCATTACCCTCTTAACCGCAGCGTCTTCAGATAGCTCTTTCTTTCCTCTGAAATCTGGCGGCTCTCAACGGCTTTCTGAATCGACTTGTTGTGAATCCACCTCTCCAGTCTTTTTTCTTCCAGATATATCACTGCTGCCTCATACTGATATGTCAACGCTGTTGCAAAAAACCATGCAATTCCCATCTGTACATAGTACTCCTGCGTCCGGATTTCTGCAGCAAGCTCCAGATATTCGGGTTCAAAACGCTCTTGTAAAAAATACTTCATAAGCATGTTTAACCCATAGCGGACCGTATAAGTTTCTTTAGAGTGAATCCACCCCTTCACCTTTTCCAAAAGCTTCGGAAAATCTTTCTGTACAGCCTTTGGCGACATCAGATCGCAGGTCATCCAGTTATCCACATATGGCAGAAAATTATCCAGTGCCTGTACACATTGTGCAAAGTCCTTTATGGATTCCAGCATAAAAGCATGCAGACAATTTTCCTCAAAATAAGCATGTGGAAGCGTTTTCAAAAATTCTTCCCCTTCCGGCTCTCTGGCTAATTGTCTGGCCAGTTTTCGAAGCACAGGTGTCCGCACTCCGATCATCATATCGGGATCGACCGTCGGCAAAAGACCCGCGTTAAATTTTTTATACTGTTCATCCCGAAGTTCAAACAGCCTTTCCTGTATATCTGTCATCTTAAATAATCCTGATCTGGCACATCTTCATGGCTTCCAGTGCATTTGCATGGCTCTGCGGTGTCACCCCGGCACAGCATGTACTGTCCACAGTGATCGGCACCTCCGGCATATTCGCCTTGAGCAGAAGCGCATTGCTGATCACACAGATATCTGTACACAGTCCTACCAGTGTGATCTCCTCTGCATCCTTCTTATTCTTTATCATTTCTGCCAGTTCCACACTTCCAAACGTTGGCTTGTTGATCACCACTCCACGGCAAAGAGGTTTCAGGCTCTCTTCGATCTCCCATCCGGGTGTTCCTTCTATACAGTGTTCCACCGGAAGATTTTTGCCCTCCTGCGTAGAAAGATAATCTTTCCCATGTGTATCTCTGGTGAAGATCACTTCCCCCTCAAACTCCTGTATCTTTTTCCGGACCTTCGGAACGATCTGCTGTGCTTCACTTGTCCCAAGTGCACCGTCAATGAAATCTTTTTGCATATCCACCACAATTAAATAGTTCATAGCTTTTCCCCCTTTATCGTATAAAAGGAGAGCCGTTCAAGCTCTCCTCACCATTCACATTCACTGTTATTGACAGCAGCCAGTAAGCTTTACGCTTCCACGCCTCTGCTCTTCATATATTCGATCACGGCACCTACCGTTGTAAGCTGCTCCAGATCCTCGGAAGGAATCTCAACTCCATATTCCTCTTCAAAAGCCATTACCAGTTCAAAAAGATCCAAAGAATCTGCTCCCAGATCGTCCTTAAAAGAAGTTTCCTCTGTAATCTCCACGCCATCTAAATTCAACTGTTCCTGAATGATCTCAATAACTCTTTCTAACATTTTCCTAATCTCCTTTTTATCCTTTCTTGCGGCAACTCCAATTTATTGATTCCCTCATGGTCATCTTCAGTCAATTTATTTGACTTTCAAAGTATATGGTCTTACTCTATGTTTGTCAATCTTAATTTTACGGATTCTGTCTGTTTTGTCAATCAGTTTGCCAATAAATATTGATAAATATCCCTTTTGGATACGCCTCTGTCTTTTGCCACCTGTTTCATGGCACTTTTTTCATCCATTCCCTCCTTCTCATAATATGCCATATGTTCCTCAATACTCATACTCTGCCAGACAGCCTGTGCCTCTTCTTTTTTCTGCTGAAAGCTCTTGCCTTCGATCACCAGCACATATTCTCCTCTTGGGTCTTCCTCTGTATACTTTGCAAGCGCTTCCTCTATTGTCGTCGGAAGCACCGTCTCAAATTTCTTTGTCAGCTCCCGGCACAGAGTGATTCGCCTGTTACCGAGAGCACTCTGCAGCTCCTGTAGTGTCCTGACCAGATGGTGCGGTGCCTCATATACGATAATTGTGCGGGTTTCCTCTTTTAATTCCTCCAGGATCTGCGCCCGCTCTTTCTTGTCAGCCGGTAAAAAGGCCTCAAAGCAGAACCGTCTGGTGCTCAGCCCGGATAAAGTAAGTGCAGTGATACATGCCGCAGGTCCCGGCAGGGATGTTACCCTGATGCCCGCCTCATAACACTTTGCTACAAGAACCTCTCCCGGATCTGATATTGCAGGTGTTCCGGCGTCCGTGATCAACGCTATATTTTTCCCCTGCAGCATCTGTCCTACGAGGACATCCGCTTTTTCAATTTTATTATATTCATGATAGCTGGTCATAGAAGTCTTAATTTCAAAATGATTCAAAAGTTTTATACTGTTTCTTGTATCCTCTGCCGCTATCACATCCACACTGCGCAGCGTCTCGATCACACGCGGTGTCATGTCACCCAGATTCCCGATCGGAGTGGCACATAAATACAGCATTCCAGGCATATCGCCCCTCATTTCTGCGCTCTGTCTGCGCGTTTTTTAATATCCATAGATATCATATATTTCCGGCATATAAACACCCGGCTTCCGATACACGATCAACGGCTTTTCCACTGTCATGCGCGGACGGCCTCCCCGGTTTGCTTCGATCAGCACCATATTCGGCTCTTTGTCCACATAAGGATAAACCAGCTGCATCCTCTTGGGTTCCAGCTTATATTCATGCAACAGAACCATAATCTCCGCCAGTCTGAAAGGTCTGTGTACCATAAAAAAGTTTCCCCCCGGCCGTAGAAGCTTCGCCGCCTGCTCTATCACATCTCTCAGCGTACAGAGTACCTCATGCCTTGCGATCGCCTTAGCGTCCTCGGGGTTGGCAATTCCGTGCTGTCCTATCATGTAAGGTGGATTTGAAGTGACAACATCAAAAGAAGCAGCGTCAAAAAGACTCCCTGCCTCTTTCAGATCTCCCGTCACAATATCTATCTTATTTTCCAGACCATTGAGCTTCACACTCCGTCTGGCCATATCTGCACTGTCCGGCTGGATCTCCAGACCGGTAAGATGAGCCGCTCCCGTCTTAGCTTCTAACAGAATGGGAATAATTCCGGTGCCCGTACCCAGATCAAGCACTCTGGCACCGTCCTTTACCCTGGCAAATCCCGACAAAAGAACCGCATCCATCCCAAAGCAGAACCGTTTGGCATCCTGAATGATCTGATAGCCATTCCGCTCCAGATCGTCAATTCTTTCATTTTCCTTTAACAGTATGCTCCCGTTTGGCATTCCCGCTCCTAGTTGTCATCCAGCTTAGACTTACTGGAATCCTGCTTTTCCATCTTCTCAAGTTCCTTTAATTCTTCATCACTTACATCCATCTTGTGATTCTTTCCATGCTTTTTCTTAAACCGGAGCTGTTCAACCTTATATTCCTGAATCTCTTTCTCGTCATTTACGTCCACAATCACTTTGACTAACTGGCGAAGTACATTTACACTGTGTACCTCTCCCTTCAGTCCGTCATCCGTTGTGACATAATCTCCTACATTCGGCAGCCTTCTGTTCAGCTCTTCATAGGTTTCCTCTTCATTTTTCAGGCAGCACATCAGTCTTCCGCACACACCGGATATCTTGGTCGGATTCAGGGAAAGATTCTGCTCCTTTGCCATCTTAATGGAAACCGGTATGAAATCCGAAAGATAAGAATGGCAGCAAAGCGGCCTTCCGCATATACCGATTCCGCCTACAATCTTTGTCTCATCCCGGACTCCGATCTGTCGAAGCTCAATTCTCGTCTTAAATACCGAAGCCAGATCTTTGACCAGCTCCCGGAAATCAATACGTCCATCGGCTGTAAAATAAAACAATACCTTGTTATTATCAAACGTGTATTCCGCATCAATCAGCTTCATCTGCAGATTATGCTTGCGGATCTTCTCCAGACAGATCTTAAAGGCTTCCTTCTCCTTGATCTTGTTGGCAGCCTCCTGCTCATCATCCTTGGCATTCGCCACACGCAGAACCGGTTTCAGCGGCTGAACAACTTTATCATCCTCAACTTCTTTCGGTGCGCATACCACCGTTCCATACTCGATCCCGCGTGCCGTCTCTACGATCACATGATCGTTTCTCTTCACCATGTGTTTGCCCGGCGCAAAATAATATATCTTTCCTGCGGTACGAAACCGCACTCCTATTACCCTAGTCATAATCTATCAACCTCCAAAATCCTAATTTTCCTGAATCGTCAGAAGCAGGAGTTCCATGGTCAGGTCAAAATTCACGTTTGCCTGAAGTCTTCTCTTAGCCTGCTCCAGTGCATTCACAATGTTTTCGATCCCCTCATAGGTACTGCGGTCTGCCACTCTTGTAATCTGCTGCAGCTCGTCCCGGAAAATCAGACTGTTAATATCCCTTGTTGCCTTATATAACAGCACGTCCCGATACCAGACTGACAGAATATCCAGATAATCATTGACGTCCAGTTTATATTCCGATATCTTCTTAATTGCCTTAACAATCTCATTAGTCTCCATATCATTGATATATTTGACTAGCGTGATTGCCTCTTCCTTAACCTTTTCAAACTCCTCACTGCTCGCGAGCAGCTTGGCCTTTCCGATATTTCCTCTCGCAAAGGCCACACAGATATTAGCCTTATAATCCGGAACATGAAGCTCGGACATAAGATATTTTTTGACAAGCTCGTCCGCAACCGGCTTCATATTAAGCACAACACAACGGCTTAATATAGTGGGCAGAAAAGCGTCCACATTAGCTGTCAGAATCAGAATAACGGCATACTCCGGCGGCTCCTCAAGCGTTTTGAGCAGGGCATTCTGCGCCTGTACCGTCATCTTCTCCCCTTCATTCATAATATAAATCTTGCGTGGCCCGCTGTATGGTTTGATCACGATGTCATTGTTGATCTGATTGCGGATATCCTCAACACCGATCGTGTTTGGCTTCTCGTGCGATACAAAAATGATGTCCGGGTGGTTCTGGCTCATCGCCTGTTTACAGGAATGACATTCTCCACAGGGCTCTGTTCCCTGCTTCTCACACTGCAATGTCATGGCAAAAATTTTCGCAACAAATTCTTTTCCGGAGCTTCTCTCTCCATTTATGATATAAGCATGCGAAACCTTATTCATGGAAATCGCATTCTGCAAATGTTCTTTTAGCTGTTCCTGTCCAATAATATCTTTAAATGTAGCCATCTATCAACCTCACCTGTTCTATAAAAATTCCTATAACCGTTACGTAAATATATCAAGCAGAAGACCTCTGATCTCCCCGATCTTGCTCAGGATCGCCAGATTGTCCTTCTCATCCTTGACTAACTCCTGAGCCAGTTCATCCAGATTCTGATCGATCAGACGAATAATTCCGTAAACCCTGTGCCGCCCCTTTCTGTCCAGAAAGTTTTCTCTCGAAAAGGCATGGGAACGATTTACAATCTCATTCATAAAATCCTTGATAAGTGCACGATATCTCTTCATATCCTTAATATCCCGCCGTTTTGCAAGCTTATCACCCTGTCTTGTGATCTCTTCCATCATACCGGTCAGAGCCGCCTGCAGATCCTGTTCTTCTATCCGGCTGACCAGAGTAAACTTAAAAGTGCCATCCGTATCCTGCACCTGCTGTGTCTGCTCCACCGGAAGCGGCTGTTGCGTCTGATTTACTTTTATTTCCACCCTGATCACCTCCTGTCAGGCTTTACTGTCTGCATAGTACCTGTTTACAAATTTTGTTCCAGATATTCTAATATCTTACGAAGACAAGTCTCCAGATCCCCATTGTAAAAGCTGTGCCGGATCTGCGCTTTTCTCAGCTTTTCCTCCGAAAAATCCTCTGCATCGGCCAGAAACCTTCGGCACATTTCCTCATATTTGGGCCTCTTCTGTTGTTTCTCCCGGTCAAGCGCCCTTTGCAGTCTCTCGCCGTCATCCAGCTCTATCATAACTGGCAGAACATTGTCCTTCCCGAAATATTTCTGAATCTGCGTATACGCCTCCAGCGTCCCGATCAGAATATAGGAATACTTTTGCAGATTGATCGCATCATCCGAGGCCGTAAAATATCTCCAGACTCCCAGACAGGTATTATAAGCCCTGCCCTCTATGATCCTGCCTTCCCTCAGAAGCTTCTGATATCCTTCTTCATCCGTAAAATGATACTCAACGCCTTCCTGCTCTCCTTCACGGATTGGTCTGGTGGTATAGGGAACGATCGTCTGCAACGGAATTTCCTTTTGCCGGATTATTCTTTTATAAATGGTATCCTTTCCCGATGAACTTTTCCCCATCAGGCAAACTATTTTCCCCATATCCCACTACCTGTCAATCTTTATCTGTGTCGGTATACACATCACTACTCATATACGTATACATACATATTCATAATGCCATATTTCAGGCCGGATTTCAATTTTTTCTTACATGGTAACTATTCACAGCCCTGCAAAATTGCTTTCTGCAAACGCCTGCCTTCATACAGAACAGTAGTTTTTTACATGAAATTCTGAATAGTTACCTTACAACGCGGATCTTCTCTCCCGATAAAATCCCCTGCACCGTAAGCTCCTGTCTTTGACACTCCTTGATTCTGTTGATAAAATCTCTCTCCAAAATCTCTCCCGGAACCACAAGCGGTATCCCGGGCGGGTACAGATTTACAAAATCCGCGGCAACTCTTCCTTCTGCCGTCTCAAGGGCAATCTCTTCCTGCTCTGCATAAAACGCCTGAGTCAACGTCATCCCCACAGCAGGTAATTCTGCATCATATAAATGACTCTCCTGCCACGACCTTTCTTTTAATGCAGCATCTATATCACACAGGGCATCTGCAAGTCTTTGAAAACCCTGCTCCGTGTCCATGATCGTCATCATGGCAAGAACATAGCTGCCTGCCGCCATCTCCATCTGCAAATGATACTTTTCACGCAGAATATCATAAAGCTGCTGTCCTGTAATGTTGGCTCCCTTTACCGAGATGACCAGCTTTCCCTCATCCCATCCGGTCAGTCGGTATCCTTTCTTACAGACATCCCGGTACGCGCCAATGCGGATATGTCTGCACCCCTCTGTTCTTTCCCGCAAGAGAGCTGTCTGTCTCTTGAAAAAGGCAAATCTCTCCGCACCGTGTTCCATCATATAGGAAATACAGGAATCCATACTTGCCATCAAAAGGTAGGAAGGACTGCTGCTCTGGATCATCGACAGACACTTTCGCAGTCTGTGCCTGTTTACACGCTCTCCCTTGACATGAAGAAGCGCTGTCTGGGTCATTGCCGGCAGTGTTTTGTGCAGACTGTGGATCACGAGGTCTGCCCCCGCCGTTATCGCGTCCTGTACACTGCCCGAACCGGTAAGTCTCTTCTCCGGCATCAGATGGGCTCCATGTGCCTCATCTACGATCAAAACCTTCCCTTTTCGGTGAACCAGCTCAGTAATTGCCTGAAGATCTGATACAACTCCTTCGTAGGTCGGCGATGTGACCACTACTGCTTTTACGGCCGGATAGCACTCCAGCATCTCCTCCATGTCGTGAACATCTGCACCGTCACAGATATCATATTCCCTGATCATGTGTGTAGGAAGATAACGGAGCTGTAATTGTTGCAGGATAGCACCATGGTACACCGATTTATGGCAGCCTCTCATGGTCAAAAGCTCATCTCCCGGCATTGTTACCGACATAACAGCCGCCAGTACACCGGACGTACTTCCGTTGATCAGATAAAAGGTCTCGTCTGCCTGATACAGTGCATTTGCCCTCTCCTGTGCTTCCAGTAAAATCCCTTCCGGCTGATGCAGGTTGTCAAATCCATCTATCTCTGTGATGTCACAGATTGACAAGCTCCCCATTTCCCCAGCCGCCGGATTCCGTTTATGTCCCGGCATATGGTAGGGATAAAAATCACTTGCCGCATAATCACATAACGCTTTGTAGATTCCCGGCATGTGCTCCTCCCTTTTTCCCATGGCCCTTATGCAGCTTCAGGGTTTCCATCAAAGAACAGTATTTGTCTGCTGTTGTTACCACCCATGCTTCCCGGCACATCGGCGGCACAACGGACAGTGGCCACATATGTTTGCGGATAATATCACGCTGTATATCGTTGAGCTTATATTCCTTCTCCGCATTGCGCAGCGCTGTCAGCGGATGATGAAATCCATGCAGCCTTTGCCGGTTTGCCAATGCGTTCTTGTCATGCCAGTCATACAGAAAGTAGTCATGGAGCAGCGCACCTCTGACCAGATCCCGTTTATTACAGTGTACATGCAGTTTTTTATTGATCAAAAGACTGTATCTTGCTACATCCATACAATGATTGTGTACCGTCATACTGCCATGTTGCAGATGACCCTGTGTACTCTTGAAATTATCGGAATCCAGAATGTCCTGGCCATACCTTTTCAAAAGCTTGTGCATCCTCTTATACCTGTTGTACAGCTTTCTGATCTTCGCTCTCCGTCTTTCTTTTCGATCCCCAAGCCACTTCATAGTTATCCTCTTTTCTCTAAAAATGCGTAACTATTACAAAACATGTTCAAAAAACCATCTGTATCAGGATCATATAGCACACTGTTCCTGCCCCGATACTGAGCAGAATATTCTTTCTCCACTAATGGATACCGGTAAGACATCGCCCAGATACTTCACGAGAGCCGGCACTTCTCTTTTTCCCCAAAATATCAGGAAAGGAAACGCACGCAGGAGAATCGTACAAAGTGAAACCACCGCGTACCGCAGCATAACCGGTATTGTCTGTCGAAATGCATAGCTGAATTCTGTTTTTCTTTGTGTATTCATTCTATATGCTCTCTTTTTCAACAAGTTTATGAAGCACGCCGGCCCGGTGTGCCCAGGTGTGTCCCTCCTGTGCAAGCTGGTATCCCGAATCCGCAATCGACTGCATTTTATCAACGTCTTCCAGAAGTGCTCCTGCAATCTCCGGCAGCTTTTCCATTTCTGAAAGAGAATAGATCGCACTGTTCTTCTGATCTTCCAGAATTCCGTCAAGATAAATGCTGCTGTCCGTCAGGCACACCGCGCCGTTAAGCATGGTGTTGAAAATGCGGTCATGCGCCCCATCCTTAAACCAGGGCATGACATTCAGCGACAGCTTCGTCTGTCGGAGCTTCTTCAGACATCCTTCCGAGTCAAGATTGTTCATAAGAATTAAATTTTCCGGGTGCTTACATTCCAGTCTGTCCCATCCATCGCCGAATACATGCACCTTGATTCCGGCATCCGCAAGCTCCTGTACCGCTCTCCCGCGGAACGTATAACGGACATAGAGATCAATAAAAGTCAACGATGCCATTGCTTTTTTCAGTTCTTCCTCCGGAACCTCTCCGATTTCCCTGAGCAGGTGCTCCTGTGCAACCTCCTCTACCGTTCTCCAGGGCTTTGCAAAAAGCTCATCGATCATTCCGTAATAAAATGCCGTGTACTCCTCGTCAATTCTGGTGATATATTTTTCAAAGGTCCGCGGAATACAATAATTTCCAACCATCACGACATCATATCTTCGTTGAGAAATCGGTACGTTTGACCGGTCCTTATATAACTGTGTCCCCGCAAGCGGCAGAAAAGGACCATTTTCAATCTCGGGAAAAAATCTCCGCATATATTTTTCATGATTTCTGTCAATGCTGATATGATGATAATTTGATGGAACCTTCTCCAAAAAATGATGATAATACATGGGGTGATCCACCACAATATTATAGCTTGGTATCTGCAACGCATCCCACATGGATCGTCCATTTTCATCCAGAAAATAGTCCTCTCCACTCATCCCGTGAAAATTAAAATTGATCAGGACCGTATTCCCCTTCTCGAAAAAGTCTCCAAAAAACTTCTGCGTGCTGGTCCACGGCTTACTCAGATCAAAAATAAAAATTTCATGACCCAGCCGCTTCATTTCCTCCGCTATCTGAAGGGAAAAGTAGCCCTGCGTCTCAATGTCACCCACAAAAAACATGATTTTCTTCATCATTATCTCCAATGCCGGAATTTCTCCGACAATCCCCGTTCCTTATGCGGCAGCTTTCACATCCTGCGTCTCCTGATCCCGGTAAAGCAGCATGGTAAGCAAAAAGCTTGCAATCAGGGAAACCAGTCCAACCGCAACTGCCTTCACTATATTTATCGGATCATCCGCGCTGTAATACATCAAAATTGCCGGAATACTTGGGAATGAAAAGATATAGCAGTGCACCGTAATGATTCCCTGTATCGCTCCCGCTATCATACAGCCCAGAACATTCGCAATTAAAGGGGTTTTCTCCTTAAAGCAAATGCCAAAAATAGACGGCTCGGATATACCCGGGATCAAAACCGTCATCATGGCACTCAAAGCCATAGATTTGCGTTCTGCCTTCTTTGTCTTCACAAACACGCCCAGGTCACATCCTGCAAGAGACATATTGGAAATCAGAAAAGCAACCATGATTCCATAATCGACCCCTGTCAGTCCAATCTGTGTAATCGCAATTGTAATAAAGATCCAATGCATCCCCATGGAAACCAAAAATGTGGTAATTCCGGCAAGCAATGCCCATGCAAGCACCGGTATATGAATCTGTAGGGTATTGAGTCCGTCGGCAAGCAGACTGCTCAAAAGACTGACAACCGGTTCAATTACCAGAATTCCAAGAAGCGCTGTGATAAAAATAACACAGACAGCAAGCAGATATGGCTGCAGGCTTTCCTTGATATGCCTCTTGAAAAACTCTGTTATCTTTGCCATACAATATACCAGTAAAATAATCGGGATCACACTGTATGCGTAGGTTGCAGAAATAACCGGTATTCCTGCAAAAGTAACCCGCTCACCGCTCTCCATCAGCTCCGCAAACTCGGGCAGGAGCATCACGCAGACACTGGCAATCGCAAACAGTGGCTCCGTATGAAAATGTTTTGCTGAAGAGTATGCCACCATCACCGGGAGAAAATAAAACGGTGCTGTCGCAATCGCCGACATGATCACTTCCGTTGATCCGGTCAGGACCGAAAGATTCGTCAAAAGCATAACGATCATCTTCAGAATACCGCCTGCCAGAAGAATCGGTATAATAGGAGACATGCACTCCGTAATATGGTCGAATACCGCCGTACATCCTTGTTTTATCTTTGTCATGGCCCTTTTCCCTTCTGTCTGTTTATTTTACCAGTCACTGCCCCAGTCATCATAGCTGCTGTCCCAGTCACTTCCGGAATCCCAACTGCTGTCGGAATCCCAGTCACTATCAGAATCCCAACTGCTGTCAGACTCTACATAGTAGTCCGAATCCGTAAAATCAGAGTATTCTGAATCGCTTGAATAACTGTATCTATCGAAATAATCATCTGCATTTTGGGTAAGCGTACTGCTCGGTACCGTACTTTCCCAACTGTCAGTGTAATAATCATACTCATACCAGCTATCATCTGAACTTTGATAATAATAAGGCGTATCATTATAATAATAGTAGCCAGTTGATGGACCCGAAATAGCCACGAAAATAATAATGCCTGCGATCACAAAGAAAAGAACTTCCATCAAAACACTGGTTTTTAATATCCGCCCAATTGCCGTTTTTTTGTGCGATTTGTTATCTTCATAACCTGTATGGGAGGTTCCCGGCTTGTTCTGATGTGCCTTCTGGACAGCAACACGCTCCTTCATTTTCAGGTACAGTTCATTTACCGCATATGCTTCATCTTTCCCTTCATAACGAACTGCACGTGTTCCGTCATCTTTATTCTTATAGACCACAAAATTTCCAGTCTGTTCATCCTTGTAAATACCAAATGCCCTTGCTCCCCTATAGTCCTCCCCGATAAAGGTTCGCATATCTTTTAAGGGCAGATTATGATCCTGTGCCCATTTTTTTAACTCTTCAATCGTGGTCGGAACACCATTTCCAACCCTTTTAAACCTTTCATTGGTTGCACCGCAGTTAGGACACTTCTGATCGCTTTCTTCGATCCAGTTGCCACAAAAATTACATTTAACCTTCATATAGACCCCCATTTTGTTCTTTAGATACGACACATTGCTGACGTTTCCCGTTTGCTATCACTACCGCATACAGTATAGCATACCATCGTAAGTCGACGCCACCCTTAAAAAGGTATCTGATTCCCAATACCAAAGAGACAACAAACCTCTAAAATGTTTGTTGTCTCTGGCATTCTTTTCCCTATGTATTTTATTCCTCTGCTTCATTTGCTTATGCAGTCAGCAGCTGACTTGCACGCAACGGATCCTGATCTTAATTTTCTGTAACCTTAAATTTTTGAATTAATTCACGAAGGCTATCTGCTTCACTGCTCATCTCCTGGCTGGCGGCAGCACATTCCTCCGATGTCGCAGAGTTCGTCTGTACAACATCATTGATCTGTTCAATTCCCTCGTTGATCTGATAAATTTCCGCTGTCTGCGTTTCCAGTGTATCCGCAATATTGGAAACTTCCTCTGTAATCGTCTTAGAAGTGTTTGCTACGTCATCCAACTGTGCAGCCGTCTGTCCTGCAATTACCATACCCTTTTCCACAGCCTTAACGGAAGTCTCAATTAATACAGAGGATTCCTTCGCTGCCTGCGCACTCTGGTCGGCCAGTACATTTACCTGGTTTGCTACAACTGCAAATCCCTTTCCGGCTTCACCGGCTCTTGCCGCCTCGATCGAAGCATTTAATGCCAGCAGATTTGTCTGCGCAGCTATCTCATTAATTGTTGCAATGATCTTATCAATCTCTTTTGATGCAACGTTAATCTCATTCATGGAATCAACCATTTCACGCATCTTGCCATTGCTTTCGAAAATATCTTTTCCAAGCTGTTCTACTCTTCCGCTGATCTCCTTTGCGGACTGTGAGTTCTTCGCTACCTGCTCAGATACGCTTGCAACTGTTGCCGTCAGCTCTTCAACAACTGCCGCCTGATTTGTAGCTCCATCTGCAAGATCACTTGAACTTGATGCCACCTGCTCTGCTCCACTTAAAACTTCATCCGAAACATTTTGGATCCCCTTAATAGTATCTGACATGCTCTTTTCAAATGACATAAAGGAATTCAAAATTCCAATAAAATCACCTTTCCACTCAACTTCGGGCTGAACATCAAAATTTCCCTCTGAAAACTGCTTCATTGCACGGTCAATATCATCCACATAAGATCCCAGAATACGAATCGATTTACGCATACTGTGTGCAAGTCTTCCGATCTCATCTTCAAAATGATACTCCAAAGTGCTATGTAAATTTCCTTCTGTTAATTCTTTTGCCACATCCTCAATTTCATGTAATGGATCCAGAATGGATTTCAGCACCTGCTCGCCCGTTTTATTGGAACGAATAATTGCCAGAATCAGGCAGATCACTATGACGGCAACTCCTGCAATCGCAAGAATCAGGGTAAGCATGACTGTTTGATTGCTGGCCTGATCTGTCTCAATATCCAACTCCAGTCCAATCTCCACCACCTTATTCAATGCGGGTGTACACTTATTGATAATCGCGTCATTCGCATTCTCTATATTGCCATCCATAATATCCTGCATAATGGAATATCCGATAGTTCCCCAGTCGGAAAGAGAATTGGCATATTTTTGATACTGCTCGTCCGAAACAACTCCTGTGCCTTTCAAAATTTTCAGCTCAGAATCAACTTCTGCCAAGATTTCTTCCACATTTTGTTTATACTCATCATATTTGGATGTATCCTTATTTAAAGCCATTTCTCTGATATTTCTCGCCGCAGAATTGACATCAATTCTACAGATTTTCACTGCAGTATCTGCACGCTGTACTTTTTCAACATACTGCATCATATTGGCAAATAAGATACCAATAACCAACACCGAAAGTACACCGGATATCAGCATCATTTTAATGACTTTTTTGTAACCGTAGCTTATCCTTTCTTTTAAATGCATTTCTTCCAATTTGCGATTCTTAGAATTTTTTTCCAATGACATAACATATTTTCCTTTCTCTGAAAGATTCACAATTCAACTTTTATATAACAAAAAAATATACAGTTGTCAATAAAGTTTTTTCAGGTTCCCTAAGAAAAAATTTTATTAAAAAAAGCCTTAGCTCATCAGAAAGCTAAAACTTTTCCATAACCATATATTTATCATAGAGTGAAGCACGGGGGATTCGAACCCCCGACAACCTGATTAAAAGTCAGGTGCTCTACCGACTGAGCTAGTGCTCCTTATTTTTGGGTAAAATAAAATGCCCAGAACCGGAATCGAACCAGTGACACGAGGATTTTCAGTCCTCTGCTCTACCAACTGAGCTATCTGGG
>CAKRPS010000041.1 GCA_934385475.1 uncultured Lachnospiraceae bacterium
AAGCTACGGAAACCGTCTATGAACTCTCACAGGAAGAACAGATCCGCATGCAGTGCGAAGCCAGGGAAGACTACAACCGCCGGATGCTTGGAATTGGGCGTATGCTCGCCAGGCAGACGCGGGAGTTGAAGGAGAAGGATGCGATTATTGCCGAAAAAGATTTGACTATTGCCGAAAAGGATTCTGCTCTTTCAGAGCAGGCTGCCATTATCGCTGCTCTAAAAGCCCAACTGGAAAGCCAAAATTCATAGTTGTAATCAGCTCCGAACAGGTGAATTGTCTGTCCGGAGTTGTTTTTTTTCTATAGGCTTCAGTGTCTATTCTGTTCCCAGAAGCTGTGTTTCAATAATTTCCTTTAAATTTCCCCGGTATGCAATACCATCAAGATCTGTATATCTTACACAGATATATCTCCCATTTACTCTGAAGATTGCCGTCTCATAGCTCCAATCAAAGCCATCTGTCGTATCCAGATATAGCTTTGCAGTGCCATATATGGTATTTAATTCATCCTGATACTGATAATGGGTAAAAATATCCTCTCCGTCTCCATCAACTCCCATAAATACATCTTCCTGTCCTTCTTCGTAAACCGAAGTCAATAGATTGTATTCAAATATATTCATAGAAAAACTATTGTCTCCCATGGAGAATATCTGGTGGCCATCCATCCCCGGTTCATCTTGGGCTGTCGTTCCGCCTACATTATTAAAGCCGAATACCTTTTCCCCATCAGCCGTACACAGGTAATTATCATACCCTTCCCCAACTTCTATCGGCTCCTGTTTTTCTCCTGTCAAAATATCCAGCAGATGCTTCATGGTACCCAGATATTCATTTGAACCGGTAGTGCTTATTTCAATATGTACGCACCAACCCGAAGGCATCCAGAAAATTGCCTCTTCTGAATTTCCCCAATCATCTCTGTCATCTACCAGCAGAAAGTCTTTAAATTCTCCATAAGCAGTTTCTATCGTTCCATTCTCAATAACCGATACATGGCCCTCACGGTCTGAATACAGGTCTGTATCTGCTTTGCCGGTCTTATACCACTCTTCCCACTTTCCATCCGTATCTTTTGAGCAGAAAATGCTGATCTCTTCTTCATACTCGCCATCTCTTGAATAAAAAACACCTATTGCTCCGGAGCGATCTTCAGTCTTTATAAAACCTAATGGTGCATGATAGCCCCATAATTTGTTTCCATCATCATCTACAAGCCATTCTTCATAATCGGAAGCTGGAAATTGTGCACTCACACTTTCTTCTGCCGTTACTTTATCTTCCATATCATCAGTTGACAGATCTTCATTGGCTGCCACTTCCTTATTATCGGACTCCTGTGTAGTTTCTGTCTGGGTAGGCTCAGCTCCACAGGCCATTATCATTAAGGATATTCCAAACACTAGCGATGCTAACGCATATTTACATAATCTTCTCATTGTATTTTCCTCTCCTGTCCTTTTAATTGTTAAGCACTGCCACTAATGTTGCTGTTAATGTGTATTCATAGTCTCCGGTAATATCATACCTCAATGGAATCTCATCTCCATCATGAACCTGTACTGATAACTTACTCATGATTCGATAGTACTTATCAATAGTAATTTCATCAAAAATGAGAGGATCGCTCTGCCCTTCTCTCAAATATGCAGATTTTCCTATCGGCGCATATATTAATAAATTATCCCCCTCTGAAAAGTCTATCTTTTGGCCATTTTCTAATATAATCTTTTTATTTGTGTCATCATTAAAGATCACGAGCTTGGGTTCCTCAATAACTCCATTAAAGCTTTCAATCCATTCCAATCCCGGCAGAGTTGAATCCATATCAATCCCTTCATATACTACGGACTGTGTTTCTGTCTCTTCCGTGGCCCCGCTTTCTACCGCCTTGCTTTCCTCGACATTTTTTGAAGCTGCTGTATCCTCATTCTCCTGATCCTGTTCCGTTACCGCCGCATCGTCCTGTGCAGGCTCTTCCACTTGTTCTGTACCTTCTACCGCAGTCGCTTCCTCTGTTTTGTTGTTGGAACATGCTGTGAGCATTCCTGCCGCAAGCATAAGCATGATTACAGACATGCTCACCACGTTTCTTTGATTTCTTGTCTTTTTCTTCATAATAATCCCCATTTCTGCGCACGCTCTTTGCACATATCGAGTTTGTGTCAGGTGCGCGCAGACACAAATCTCGTGTGTGAAAAATCTTTTAACAATTAAACTTATAAAACAGTAAGTTCTCATTAAATAACTGCATACTTATTCTCATCTTTGAACCGCTTAGTGCGAAATGACAAAATATAACTCCTATATCAAATCCTTCTTTTGCCATCAAATACTATTCCTTCTTTACAACTAATGTTGCAGTCAGTATTAATGGTTCATCATCCACTTCAAATTCTTTTTTTATTTCAACTTTGTCTCCATCTTTAATTTTGGCAGATATATCACTATAATATTTAACTTGTTTTTCGCTTGAATTATGTTTAAAGGTAAGATTGTCTTCCAAATCATTTGCCGAAATTTTTCTTCCCAATGGAGTAAATACCGCAAATACATCTGTCTCACAAAACTCAACCTCCTGTCCGTTTTCAACAATGACCTTCTTATTCGTTTCATCATTAAAAATTACAAACTTGGGTTCCTCAATAACTCCATTAAAAGTTTCAATCCATTCCAATCCCGGCAGGGTTGAATCCATATCAATCCCTTCATATACTACGGACTGTGTTTCTGTCTCTTCCGCGCCCTCGTTTTCTGCCGCCTCGCTTCCATCAACGTTTTCTGAAGCTGCTATATCTTCATTCTCCTGATCCTGTTCCGTTACCGTCGCATCGTCCTGTGCCGGCTCTTCCACCTGTTCTGTACCTTCTACCGCAGTCGTTTCCTCTGTTTTACCGTTGGAACATGCTGTGAGCATTCCTGCCGCAAGCATAAGCAGGATCACAGACATACTTATCGCATTTTTTTGTTTTCTTGTCTTTTTCTTCATAATAATCCCCATTTCTGCGCACGCTCTTTGCACATATCGAGTTTGTGTCAGGTGCGCGCAGACACAAATCTCATGTGTGAAAAATCTTTCAACAATTAAATTTATAAAAAAATACGTTTCCATTAGATAATTGCATACTTATTCTCATCTCTGAACCGCTTAGTCCGAAAAGGCAAAGGAAGACTTAACTAATCTAGGTGTTAAAGTTACTTCTTCATCATCCACATCATCTTTCTTATATAGCCCCGTTATAAAACCAAGCATCCTAAACATAATTTGTTTTAATATCTCTAACTACATATCTTTTTTCATAACTAATGTAAATGTTAGTATTACATCTGTGCCATCTAGTTCCAGTCTTTGGGTTATATCTACTTTATCCCCATTACTAAGACTGCTTGTAGGGTCATAAAAAATTTTGATATTCATATTTACTACAGAATTCTTTTTAAAAGTATAATTATCCTCTAATGGATATACATACCCTGCTTTGTCTGTTGGTACAAATAATGCCAATGTATCCGTATCACAGAACTCAACTTCCTGCCCATTTTCCACAATTACTTTCTTCTTGGTTTCATCATTAAAAATTACAAACTTAGGTTCCGTAATAATTCCATTGAACGTCTCTATCCATTCACCCCCAGGTAATGTGGATTCCATATCAATCCCTTCATACACTACCCCTTCGGATGCTTCTTGCTCTGCACCTTTCGTCTCGTTTGCCAATTCCGCTGCATCTTCCTCAGTCGCCTCTTCTGCCCCGGATACAACCTCTTCCTTCGCCTCGGTATCTGCTTCCTCTTCCATTCCGGCAGTTACTTTTTCCGCATTGTCATCTTTTTCTGCTGCCGCTTCGGCACTTTCTTTGGTAACAGTAGTTTCTGCTGTCTGACCGGAAGCACAACCTGTCAGGGAGGCTGCCATGAGCATAAGCATTACCAGCGTTGCTCCAAAAGTACTTTTCTTTTCAAGCGTTTCTCTTTTCATAATAAAGTCCTCTTTTCTTCTTTCTTTTTCCTTGTGGGAGCGTTTTCTTTCTCCCTGTAATCCTTTGGATTTTCTGTATTACCATTACTCCCACAATCCATCACAGGTAGGCTTTCCTGCCGGAATCTTCTGTCCCATAAAGTAGACTTTTTGAGACATGGGATTTATAATAAAAGGCGGCTGAAAAATAATGGTTTTTGCCTAAAAAAGCATACATAAAAACGTGTTTCAAATTGTCTACCTTTTGTTACAACTTTCGTTCATTTTTTATTATCCCATCTCTCGTCTATTATTTCCCTGCATCGCCTATGAAAGGTGGCATGACTCATGTTCAATGCTCTGGCCCCCTCCCGTATGGAGATCTCCCCTTTTTCCCACATCATGCAATACTGCATAAATTTCTCCGGCAATTCTTTCTTGGAACAGCCAAATCTCACGCCCTTTTCCTTTGCCGCCGCTATTCCTTCTGCCTGTCTCTGTCTGATAAAATTTCTTTCCGTCTCCGCCACGTAGGCCAGTATCTGCAAGACTAGATCCGAGACAAATACTCCCGTCAAGTTTTCCCGGTCACAATCTGTATTGAGCAATGGCATATCGATTACACGAATAAACGCCCCTTTTTCCTTTGTGATAAGACGCCATTGTTCCAAAATCTCTCCGTAATCCCTTCCAAGCCTGTCAATACTTTTAATGACCAGAATATCTCCGGACCGCAATCTTCTCAACATTTTCCGATATGCCGGTCTTTCAAAATCCTTTCCTGACATCTTATCCAGATACATGTTTTTCTGCAAAATTTGACATTCCTGCAATGCCCGTATCTGCCTTTCCGGATTCTGATCCTTTGATGACACTCTGATATATCCATATTTCTGCATTTTCGCAGCCTCCTTTCTATGCTCTATCAGCATATCTGAAAGCAGGCAATTCCTTTTCTCTTACTTTACAAAAATATGTTGTGATTTTTCTTCCTATCTGTTATATTAAATCTGTAATTCAGATACCGTTCGTGTATCTGCATTCCGGGCATTCGCCCAGATTTTTCACAAATTTACTTTATTGCCATGCCGTTTTCGTCGTTTTCTTTCGCAAACACATCTGTCGTATTCGTCCATGGTATCTACGAAAGGAGCACTACATGTCTATCAGCAAATCTAAAAAACTTCAAGTCCCCACCTCCGGGCCGCTTACTATCCCCATGACCAACGATTATCTCTTCCGGCACTTTTGCAACGGAATAATCATGTTCTCAAAGGGCTGGTCTGTTCCCTGCTGCACCTATCACCTGCCGAAGTGCAATCTGTTAAGATCACCAACCCCATTGTGCTTGGCGATGCCATCGATGAAAAGACCTTCATTCTGGATATCCGCGCCCTATTGAATGATTCCACCATCCTGAACCTGGAGATGCAGGTCATCAACGAACACAACTGGGCTGACCGCTCCCTGTGCTATCTCTGCCGGGATCTGGATCAGCTAAAACGCGGCGAGGATTATTCCCAGATCCAACCGGTCATCCAGATCAGCTTTCTGAACTTTACCCTCTTCCCGGAGCATCCCGAATTCTATGCCACGTATAAACTGTTAAATGTCAATAATCATACCTTATATAGTGACAAGCTGCAGATATCTGTGGTAGACTTAACTCATATACAACTCGCTACGAAAGAAGACAAGGCACACCAGATCGACTACTGGGCAACCCTTTTCACTTGTAAAGATTGGGAGGAATTGACTATGCTTGCAGAAAACAATGAATATCTCAAAGAAGCTACGGAAACTGTCTATGAACTCTCGCAGGAAGAACAGATCCGCATGCAGTGCGAAGCCAGGGAAGACTACAACCGCCGGATGCTTGGGATTGGACGTATGCTCGCCAGACAGACACGGGAGTTGAAGGAGAAGGATGCGATTATTGCTGAGAAAGATTCCGCTCTGGCTGAACAAGCTGCCATTTTAGCAAAGAAGGATTCTGCTCTTTCAGAGCAAGCTGCCATTATCGCTGCTCTAAAAGCCCAACTGGCGGCTAAAACCACCTAAAAATACTGTCTTAGATCAAGAACACTTAACCCTTATTTGGGCTTTGTGAGAAAGGCTGTTCTCAGCAAATTTACACAGCCCTTAAGTATCTTACCCCCTGTACTTTCAACCTTTTTTCTGCTACACTTAAGCTGTCAATTAGGAGATAACATCTGTGTACACGAAAGAGGGTAAAATTATGTTAAAAGATTTATTGCCAAAGTATTATTTTGATCAAAATTACAACTGTGCAGAAACTATTCTTAGAGCAGCCAATGAATATTATGATCTGGGCCTGCATGATAAGGATATGATTCTTGTAGGTGCCTATGGCGCCGGAATCCAGTCGGGGAACACCTGTGGTGCTGTACTCTCTGTGGCAGCCGTTCTGTCACTAAAATATGTAGAGGCAAAAGCTCACGAAAGCGAAGATATCAGACCTGTTGTACAGAAAATGATGCGTAAGTTCAATGAAAAATACGGTTCTATCCTTTGCAAGGATATCAAGCCGCAATCCTTTAAGCCGGAGTACAGATGTCAGATGACCATCGAGACCTCCTGCGATATTCTGGAAGAAACCATTGCAGAATACGAGGCGGAGCACGCAAAACTGTAACAAATCTTAACATATATATCCTCCTGGATTGTTATTAAAATGAATACAATCCAAGAGGATATTTTTATGCCTGCTGCATATCACTCCCCAATACGAAAGTCAACCAATAAGATTCCCTTTTTCGATATTCTCCCGGATGATCTCCTCTGTCACCTCATACAGCCGCTCTGAACCAAGTCTGGTCTTATCCTGTCTGCCATGCACCTGCTTTGCCGTCACCCGGTGCTCTCTCCAGTCGCCGCCACCGTTGCTGTTATTGAGGATCAGCGGTTGGAAATTATCCATGGCATGGGCAAATTTCGCCTCCGGCGTCTGGAAGTCCTCAAACTCATCAAACAGCGCAGTAAGCTCCTTTTTCTGTTCCTCCGGCAAAATAGAAAAGATCCTCTCCTTTGCAGCATCCTCCCTGGCTTTCTGGGTTTTCAGGTTTTCGGCATCATAAGCATAGGTATCGCCTGCATCAATCTCCACAATGTCATGAATCAGACACATCAGCATAACCTTGGCAATATCGACCGGCTCATTGGAATACTCTCTTAACAGATACGCCATGATTGCCATGTGCCATGCATGCTCTGCATCATTTTCATTCCTGCCATGCCCGGAAAGGTGGGTCTGGCGGAAAATATTTTTCTCCTTATCAATTTCCAGTGCAAAATCCAGTTGTTGTCTTAATCGTTCTTCCATTGGTTCATTTCTCCCTTTTTGTTTATCTGTATCTATTTTATCATACGGTTCTAAGTACAGTGTGTACAACCTGAATCGTTTTTTATGATATAATTCAAATCGGAGTTTCAAACTGGAGTGCTGTAAGAGCGGCCATGCATATTAAGAAATTGTGAGGATACTTGTTAAATAACTGGTTAAGGAAGGGATAGATACTTTGATTATACAAACCGGCTTGCGTACGGATATTCCGGCTTTCTATCGTGAATGGTTTCTGAATCGGATAAAAGAAGGATATGTTCTGGTGCGTAATCCTTATAATGAAAATCAGGTTACCCAATATAGCCTTGATCCAAATGTGGTGGATTTGATTGGCTTCTGCACCAAAAACCCGGCACCAATGCTGCCATATATGGGTTTATTAAAGGATTACGGTCAGTACTGGTTCGTGACGATTACCCCCTATGGAAAAGAAATTGAACCCGGAGTTCCTGCATGGGAAAGGGTGGTGCAGGATTTTCGGAGATTGTCGAAAATAGTGGGAATTGACAGCATTGGATGGCGTTATGACCCTATCTTTCTCTCAGATATCTATACGCCGGAAAGGCATTTGAGAGATTTTGAGTCTATGGCAACAGGTTTAAGCGGATATACCAAAACGTGCGTGATCAGCTTTATCGATCTGTATGCTAAAGTAAGAAAAAATTTCCCAGAGGTGCGGGAAGTTCCCTCAAAAGAACGTATCGAAATCGGCAAAGAGATGATTCGTATTGCGCGTAAATATGGAATGACCGTAAAACCCTGTGCGGAAGGCGATGAACTCGCTGCCTATGGCGCAGACTGCCGGGGTTGTATGACAATGGAAACTTATGAAAATGCACTTCATTGCCGACTGGATCACCCGAAGAAAAAGGGAGCCAGAAAAGAATGTGCCTGCTATTTGTCCTGCGATATCGGTGCCTATAATACCTGTGGACATCTGTGCAGATACTGTTACGCAAATTACAGCGAGCAGTTAGTCAATCAAAACCGGAAAATGCATGATGTAAATTCCCCGTTTCTGATAGGACAGAGCAGACCTGATGATGTGATTCATCAGGCAAAACAGGAAAGCTGGAAAAATGGACAACTTTCCCTTTTTCTCTGATATAGTTATTTCCCAGACTAAGACCGTTTGTAGCCACGAAATAGCAACCAGCCAAACAGGAGCAGAGACAAGCAATCCCAGAATAGCCGCCACAACCAGAGAACCGAACCCCCGAAAAAGTCTCTTCTGCGATAAAACTCTATCCAGTTTTAATATTCTCTCGGAGATCAGTTCTCCGATTGCCATCACGATAAACGCTACCGGCAGAAAGCCTGCTATGACCAGATTGCCAACGAACGGATTTTCCAGATATTCCGGCCGCTTTACTACGATCAGGATAAGTGCAACCGTGTACAGAATCCACCCCACATTTCCCGGAATGTCATAGAGAATCCACTTGCCATCTGATATTTTCGTTTCATACAGATCCTTGATGCTTCCCGGAAAAGGAATCGCCCGGTTTACCTCTCTGCAATATTCCACGTAGGCTTCCCCATATAGATTTTCAAGCCACTTTTCCATTTTCTATCTTATACCGTTCAAACAGCCCAAGCGCCGTCAGGATGCACGCCACCACGGTAGCTGCTATGATGAGAACTCCATAAATCGGACCGACTCCGTATACCGGCAAATGATCTTTTTTCTCTTGCATCTTTTTTCTCCACGTCATCTTTGATTCAAATTTACATCCAGCTTCTATGCAAGATGCTTTTCAAGCAATACCAAATGAACACCTGGCAGTCCGTTAAATGTGGTCGGTACAATCCCGATTTCCTCATATCCCAGCTTATGATACAAAGCGCGGGCTGCCGCATTTCTCTCATTCGTATCCATGCGAAGCTCCGTACATCCTGTTTCTTTAGCATGTGTCTCATAAAAGTTCACAAATGCCCTGCCGTAACCTTTTCCTGCCGCGTCCGCAGCCATCCGGCGAACCGGATACACTCCCCGTATTCATCCCGTCGTCTGTTTTCCGCTTTCCTCGGCATCATGTATTTTGTCGTATATCTTTTCAACTGCTTCCAGATCACATTCCGTCGCTTTTCTGATACAAACTCTGTTCATTTTCTCATCTCTCCTTACCAGAATTTTTTCTTTTTCATGATCCACATACTGAGGCAGACAATCAAGATTCCTGCTCCTATCACCGCCTCATATCCATATTTCCACGTCAGCTCCTTCATCCCGGCAAAATTCATTCCATACCAGCCCGCCAACAGCGACAGCGGCAGAAATACCGTAGTCACAATCGTGAGTATTTTCATGATTCCATTCTGCCGGATGTCAATCTCCGCCTGAAAAAGCTCGCGTACCTGAATACAGTGCTCCCGCAGAAGCTGTGCCTCATTTAAGAGCCGTCCAATCCTTTTCTCCAGAATATGATAAAAGGTCTCTTCTTCATTGTTAAACAGACCCATCTTATTTTCTTCCAGCTCGCAGACCATCTCGTCCAGCTGTGTGTAATATTTCATCCATCCGATTACCTCTTTATAAAGTGCCATAATCTTTGAATTAACATTGTCTACTTCGCCTTTCAATGCCATATCTTCCATCTGTATCATCTGGTCTTCCAGTTCTTCCAGATGATGAAGGTCCTTCCCGATCAGTTGTTCCAGTATTTCATAAAAAACCCGTCCAATGCTTCCTTCCACTCTGCACTTTTCCCGCATCAGGCGTCTGACCAGAGAGTTAATGGCACCGGAGTCATCGCAGATTGCCAATCGGCCACCCGTCATCAGATAACTGAATGCGATTTTTTTATCCTGTCGTATGAGCCGTGGCGTGACAACCGTTCCGCACAGGCATTCCTTCCGGATCTCAGCTTTACACACGCGGGCATCCCGCAGCACCGGCATGTGACAAAAGCTTTCGTCAAGTTCTGCGGCGGCAGCTTTTCTGTCCATCTCCTCTGAAGTAAACAGTAACAAGATGGTACTCTCTTTTTCTGCAGCACCTTTTATCTCCGACAGTTCCTGCCCAATCACGTATTTTTTCATTCTTCCCTCCTTGCATGACCATATCCCACAATCCATATCAGGATGAAAAAGAAGATCATGCTCTCACTCATCAGACCATTGGTAAACCCGATCCGAAATGGCGTATCCGGCAGCATACTCTTCACAACGGATAAACCCCCGTAAAATACCAGCACGTTTCCAGCTGCCATCCATCTGGGCAGCGTAGTCTTGCCGCGTACCACCAAATAAAACCAGTAAAGGAATACCGGAAGCGCTGCTTCCTGATACCCATTGCCATTCATCCAGGAATACAGGTACAGGATCATTATATAAAATAAATGCAGGCACATCCAGGGGGTCAGGCCAAAAGCGTTCAGATAATGATAGATCTTCCGCTCCTTTTCTTCCTTGATAAATTTCTCCAGATAAAACAATGCAATACCATAGCATAGAATACCAGGAAATGCCAGAAGCATTGCAAGGCTGTTTCTCCAGGGTGCTATCTGTATAACGCCCTGCGTCAGCCAGAATAACTTGCCGGAATGTGCGGTATCCCCATACACCATCAGCCAATCACCGCCTCCATAACACAGGCAGCCTAATATCCCGCAGATCATGGCAAGCGCCAGTCCTTTTTTGCTGAATCCTTCTTTATTTTCATATTGAGTGTTCATATCCTTCTCCTATTCCAACTTCTGATACTGCTCCTCCGTCACAGGCTCACACCACTCATTGGAACCTTCTTCTCCCGGCACTTCAATCGCCAGATGACTGAACCAGCTATCCGGTGCTGCGCCATGCCAGTGCTTTACCTCTGCCGGAATATTGATGCAGTCTCCCGGTTTCATTTCAATGGCATCTTTTCCCTCTTCCTGATAGTATCCACGTCCTGCAACACATACCAGAATCTGTCCACCACCGCTCTTTGCATGGTGAATATGCCAGTTATTGCGGCAACCCGGCTCAAAGGTTACATTGAAAATTCCCACCTGGCTTGTGGATACCGGTGCCAGATAACTCTTACCGCTGAAATACTGTGCAAAGCCATCATTTGGCTGTCCAATCGGGAATACCATTTGTTTGGCGTGTGCTCTCATCGCCTCATCCTCATAAGGCAGATCTCCTTCACCTGCTGCCCACACTTCTTTGGCCAGATTAAAAACCGCCCAGGCTTTTGGCCATCCTGCATAGAATCCCACATGTGTAATAACCGCTGCGATTTCCTTCTGGGATACACCATGGTCTTTTGCATTCTGCAAGTGGAACTTCAAAGAAGAATCTGTAATTCCCTGTGCCATCAAAGCTACTACTGTAATAATGCTTCTTGTCTTCACATCAATATCTGCATTGTTCCAGTTCTCCCCAAAGAGAACATCATCATTATAATGGGCAAACTCCGGTGCAAATTCGCCCAGTGCGTTTCTTCCTGCCGTCTGTACAATCTTTGCCATAATAAAAACCCCTATAATGTCTTTACCCAGTTTTCGATTTCCTGTCTGTTAATACGGTTGAGAAGTCTGCCCTCCTCAATTTCCGCTCCGGGCGCAGAAGGCTGCAGTTCCTTCACCGTATTGCCAAATCCGCTTCCTCCCGAGGTAGCAAACAGGACGATCTTCTTGCCGCTGAAATTGTATTTCTCCAGAAAAGTGTTGATAATGGTCGGTGCCACATACCACCATACCGGAAATCCGATCAGGATAACGTCATAATTCTCTACCTGCGGATTTTTGTCTACAATCTCCGGTCTGATCTTTTTATCACTCATTTCCACGCTGCTTCTGGATTTCTTATTCATCCAGTCAAGGTCAGCACTGGTATAGGGAGTCTTTGGTGTAATCTCGTATAAGTCTGCTTCTGCCACCTCTGCAAGCGTCTCTGCCGCTTTTCTGGTTGTACCGGTTGCGCTGAAATACGCTACTAATTTCTTACTCATAACTTTTTCCTCCTGTCTGAAAATTCTTGTCTTCCCATTACATACGAACAGCTTCTTAAGTAAAATAAAAAATGTGTAAGATCCGCTGTTCCTCACTTACACATTTATTATAAATCCCGTATTTTGTTATGACTAATACTTATATCACATATCCCTCTATGCCCGAAAGGCATTGATTTCATCAATGAATAACTGGATTGCTCTGGAATAGGGTATATTCCGCCGCCATGCGATCACGGTGCTTGCCTTGATCTCCGGAGAAAGCCTTCTTTGCACCAGTAAATCCTGTCGCCAGTACTTGGCAGCTCCTTCAATGGAAATCGGATAGCCAAGTCCATTCATCGCCATCACGCCTGCATTGGTTCCCAGATTGCTGGTAAAGGCTATCTGTACTTTCTCAAAATCCCTTCCAAACCAGTTCGCAAGTTCACTCTGAACGCCATATCGCTCCGGCAGAATCAGTGGAAGCTGCAAAAGGTCTTCTTTCGTGATGACTTCCTTCTGTGCTAACGGATCATCCGGTTTCATGCTGACAACCCATCTGTCACTGTCCTGTATTCTGATATAATCGAGATTCTCTGTGTTCGTCGGTTCCAGAAACAGGCCGATATCAATCAGTCCCTTGTTCATCATGTCCAACGTTGTATCGGCGGTTCCCGTATGAAGCGCGATCTGCACCAGAGGATATTTTTCCTTAAAACGGGCAATGATCTGCGCCAGTATCTCCACAGCCGCGAACTCACCACAGCCAACAGTGATCACTCCGTCTACTACTCCGGCATCCTCTTTGAATTCATCAACGATCCGGTCCTCCAGATCGAGGATTTCCAATGCTCTCCGCTTTAACAGGATTCCTTCATCTGTCAGGGTAATGCTGCGCCCGCCCCTGTGAAAAAGGGCACAGCCCAGCTCCTCCTCCAACGCCGCAAGCTGCCTGGATAGGGTCGGCTGGGTAATATGCAGCTGTTCTGCCGCCTTGGTAAAGCTCTGTTCTTTTGCCACGACCAAAAAATAGCGCAATACTCTCAGTTCCATGCAATTTCTTCCTCATTTTCAGGCGCATCAGCCAGACCGTTCTTATCTTTTAAAGTGAAAATCGCAGCACCGGCCGCCGGTTCCCAGCGTCTGCGTCCGAAGAAACTGAATCCCCGGAAGATTCCCATATGCGTACTCATCATTCTTGCAAAAAACATGCACCAGCTCCGGACAACCATACTTTGCGCAATAATCTGTGTAGGGACATTTCGTCACATCAACCTTCAGTTCACGTGAGGTCTCTGTTATAAAACGTTCTGTAAAACCAGCTTCCGGACCAAATCCACTTCTCATTCCTGTAGCAAAGATTTTCATAAACAGACTTTTCATTCCGGGGATTTTCAACATACCCGCATAGGTTTTTCCTCTTTTCCCGGAAAGATTGGCTGCTCCCTCCTCCATGATCGACATTACGTCTTCGACTCCGCAGGACTGCATGGCCTTATAAACGGCAATCGCCGGAAAGATACTCACGTAAGTGTGCTGTGCAACCGCTTTGGTATGGTCCGGATTCTCCTGCATCAGATCATCATAATTCTTTTCCGCTTTCTGCCATACTTTTTGAGCCTGCCCGGAAGACAGCTTTCGGTCTATCACACTTTTATAAGAAACCGCATGTTTGCTCTCTGATAATTTCATTGCTCTCCTCCTGATCGATATGTACCAGTTGTTATCGTAACCAAAGTATGGCATGGTGATAAAGCAATGTCAATACAGTCAAATTTCCTGAAAATCCTATTCCCAACGGAAAAAACGGATGATTCCTTGCTATTTATAATCCAACCGCAAATATGTTGTAAATCCTCGAAATCTCCACGGTTACAATCTTCAACAACACACCGCCTGACATTACATAGAACCAGACTTCACGAGCCCGCTGCGTTTTTGCAATAGGCGTAGCAATCGCGGCACCAAGAATCACTCCTGCTTAATTGCCTGCATAGCGATCTTTTCCCCGCCAGTTCGGCATCATTTCTTTGAGGGTAACGATTTCTCTGTTTTCGTAATCCACCATGATAAAGTTCTTCCCAAATATCCATGTTAATCTCCATTTCTGCACACGCTCTTTGCATATATCAGGCGTGATAAAATTTCCTGCTTCTCAAAAAAGACTGTCGAGTGTATTATCCAATTACCGCAACCCAGCGGCCTGCATGATGGCTTCCACCGGTTCTACCGGCTCGCTGCCCCAGGTGATCTCTACCTCCGCACAGCCGACAGTGAAGAACCGGATGTTCCAATTATAACGTTTGCGTCAATCTCCTCCAGAATGGGAAGTGTCAGCACAGGCGGTACATCTGCTGTGGCACCGGGAGCATCGGAAGTGGAACAGGTCACACCGCTTTCAGAAATCGTTACATACAACTTCTCCTGCACGGCATCGTAGAGAAATGAGGCTTCCTCCTGAAGGGTGTCACCAATAATCTGCCCGCCAACGCTGAGCCGTCTGCATTTTGACACACCTTTGTAAAACTGCCGCCATGCAGATAAATAGAGTTGACATCATCACGTTCCAGCCTGACATACACAAAGCTATCAACAATATTTCCACAGTCAGCAATGCCTTAATTATTTTCTTTTTATTCATATTTTCTCCGTCTATTGATATTTATTTCAACAAATACTTTTCAAACGCTTTGTGCACCTAGAGCTTCTTAACTGGTATCCAAATTTCAATAATCGAATTGTTTCTATTCCAACGGAAACGATAATCGTATTTTTCAAAGTGTAAAAAACTATCTTTTATAGGGATATACGGTAAATTGGGGATAATCTCCTGATAAACCTTTCCATAGGTTTCATATATTTTATCCATAGCACCAATATGCTCTACAATCAAATATTTATAAGCCGGTATTTCCTTATACAGAAAGTCATCCGGAATAACAGCTCTCTTTGGAATAGCACAGAAATAGTAAAGTTTTCCGGCTCTTTTCTCCATAAAAGCGTATTTTACCCAGTTTTCCGGTTGGGAAAGATATGACTTCTTCAGGTTATTGTTAAATCTTTTCCAAAACTGTGTACTTATTTGAATATTCTTTTTTTGATAATTAGTAAGTTCTATTTCCTGCCCGATAACTGAAAATGCGCTTAACTCAAGAGTTGCATATTTCATTTTTCAATCTTTTCCCTATGTGCTGTGATAATCGTATAGCTATAAGCATTTACAGTTATGATAAAACCATCAACCCTGACGTACCAGTTTTTTCCGTTTCTTGTTATAACAGCACTTTCAGAGCTGATTTTTATTTTGCACCAGGCGACTACATCATCGGTATCTAAACATAAATTTCTTTTAATGCGTTCTACGCCCAATCTGGTTGTGTGTAAATTATTTAAGTTTTTTAGTAAATCATTATCCCAAAACATCTAATACTCCGTACGTTTTCCATCCCTTTTAGGTATATCTTCCAACTTCACTCCAAAATCGGCCTTCCGATATAAAAACAACAAACGCGGTACAAACCGGCTTTCCGATCTGTACTGCGTCTAATCGTCTTGCATTTTGGTGTCTTTAAATTCTGCACTATTTCATTCAAAAATATATCGCGTTGCGTATATTATTTGTTATATATTGTACATTATACTTTCAGGGCATATTTGTCAACAGAAATCTTTCCACTATTTTTCATTTTCACCGTCCAAACGGGACGAAACCGACTGTAGGGGACAGACAAATCCAGCTATCTATGTTATGCTTTCATCAGTTAGCGTTAACTAATCAAGGAATAAAGGAGGCTCCCCTGTGGAAGAAGAATCTTTTCGCACGGAAAACGGATTTCTGCTGGTGCAGAGCGATGGCTGCAGCGTATACCAATTCCGTAACGATACTGGAGACGGCACCATGACCTGCTATGAAATATTTCCGGGTGCCATGTTAAGCTTTAATGATTTTCATGTGGCACATTTCGATTCTGCCTATGTGCCCGGCAGGAACATGTTCGTCATTGACCATTGCCGGGAAGGAAAAATGGAATATCTGGCAGCCGAAAATGCTTACGCGTATGTAGGTGCCGGTGATATCAAGATGGACCGAAGGCTGACCCATACGGGACGGTTTATCTTCCCCTCCAGTCACTATCACGGCTTAACCATCGCCTTTGATATAGAAATTGCCGCCAGTGCCCTTTCTAAGGAGGTAAAAGATTTCCCCATCGACCTGACCGCCTTACAGCAAAAATACTGCCCCGGACGTTACCCCCATGTCATCCGCGAAATGGGAGCCGCGGAGCATATTTTCGGAGAACTGTACCAGGTGCCGGAAAAAATCAGGATTCCTTATTTCAAAATTAAAATCATGGAACTTCTTCTGTATCTGGATGCCTTAGAACTGCCAAAGGAACAGAAAGAACGACCTTACTATTATAAAACGCAGATAGAGAAGGTAAAAGCGATTCAGGCTTTCTTAGCCGAGCACATGGCGGAAAACTATACCCAGGAGCAGTTATCTTCCCGGTTCGAGATTCCCCTTACCGGCATGAAGAACTGTTTCAAATCGGTATACGGGACTTCCATCGGTGCATGGCTTACAGACTACCGCATGAACCGCGCCGCAGAATTTCTGCGGGCAGACCGTGAGCAAAGCGTAGCAGAGATTGCCGGGCTGGTAGGTTACGACAGTGCCAGCAAATTCGCAATCGCTTTCCGCAAAATCATGGGGATGTCCCCGTTAGAATACCGCAACACCATCTACTAAAAAAGAGGAGTCTTGTGTGAAGAAATATTACTGATGCCATATTCTTCACACGGCAATTTGTGTCGCAGGCGCCACAAATATGCCTTGATCGCAGATCTGAATCTGAAATTCAGCTCGCGATTCCTTCGACAAAAAAGCGTCTGCGGAATGGAGATATTATGCAAGAGAAGAAAAAAGGCTGGCTGCAAACCCTGCTTGGCTATGCAGGCAGTTACCGTAAGGAATTCGGACTGTCCATTGTTCTGTCCATCATCAGCATTACTGCCGGACTGGTTCCGTTTTTCTGTATGTATCAGATAATCTGTCAATTCGTAGAAGAAACCGTAACAAAGGGGGCTATTCTTACCTGGTGTGCTATCGCACTGCTTGCCTACTGTGTGAAGGTTGTCTGCTTTGCAGGCTCCACAGGGGCTTCCCACCAGGTTGCCTATCACGTACTGGAGGGACTCCGCCTGAAACTGGCTGACCGTTTCCTGCACGCCCCGTTGGGGGATGTACAGTCCCACTCCATCGGTGAGATTAAAAACGTACTGGTTGATAAAATCGAAGGAATCGAACCTCCCCTCGCCCACGTGGTTCCGGAGGGTGCCGGACATATCGTCCTTCCTGTTATAAGCATTATTGCACTGGCACTGATTGACTGGCGTATCGCGCTGGCATCTTTAGTAACTTTTCCAGCTGCCATGGTCTGTATGGCACTGACTTTCCAAATCAGTGGAAAGAACTTCGATACCTACAATAAATCCAACGCCTATATGAACAGCACGATTGTAGAGTACATAGAAGGTATCGAAGTTATCAAGGCTTTTGGCCGTGCCGGTGTTTCCTACGAGAAATATTCCAAGGCAATTACGGATTACCGTACTTTCGTTATCAAATGGCTCTCTTCCACCTGGGTTACCATGAAGCTGGCATTTGCCCTGTTCCCCACTACTTTGCTGGGAACCCTTCCGGTAAGCCTTGCCCTGGCATCCAAAGGAACCATTACCGCACCACAGGCAGCACTGGCTGTCATGCTTTCGATTTCCATGGTAGGTTCCCTTGCCAAACTGGAGGTCTTTGCCAACGAAGTAAAACAGATGCAGATGGTCGTGGACGAACTGGAATCCCTGCTTTCCATCAAGAGCCTTCCGGAGCCGGAAACCCGCGCCAGCATAACGCGCACGGACGTGGAACTGCATCAGGTACACTTCTCCTACAGCGGCAACGCAGAGGATGAAGTATTACACGGGATTGATTTAAAACTTCCCCAGGGCAGCTTTACCGCACTGGTTGGTCCTTCCGGTGGTGGAAAGTCAACCGTTGCCAAATTGATTGCCCGTTTCTGGGATGTGACAGGTGGCAGCATTACCATCGGCGGGGTAAATATCAAAGATATGCCTATTTCCCAGATATCTGAGAAGGTAAGTTTCGTTTCCCAGGATAACTTCCTGTTCCGCTGTTCCTTACTGGAAAATATCCGTCTGGGGAATCCCAGTGCAACGGATGAAGAAGTAAAAGCTGCTGCAAGGGCTGCCCAGTGTGAAGAATTTATCCTAAAACTTCCCGATGGCTACAATACCCCGGCAGGGGAAGCCGGCAAACGACTCTCCGGTGGTGAGAAACAGCGTATTGCCATCGCCCGTATGATGTTAAAGAATGCACCGATTGTCATTCTCGATGAGGCAACCGCCTTTACTGACCCGGAAAACGAAGACAAAATCCAGCAAAGTATTGCTGCCCTGACAAAGGGTAAGACCCTTCTTGTCATTGCCCACCGTCTTTCCACTATCCGGCAGGCAGACAATATTGTGGTTCTGCAGGGTGGTTCCATTGTTGCACAGGGCAGACAGGAAGAACTTCTTGCTACCTGTCCTCTGTACCATGATATGTGGGAAGCCCATATCGGAGCCAGGGAATGGGCAGTATCCACAGCCGGAAAGGGGGAAAAGTAAATGTTTAAGACAATCAAACGTATTATTGACTGGTGTGGAGAGTTTAAAGGAAAACTTTATATCGGCTTTCTCTTTTCTTTCTTTTCCAATATCTTTGCTGCCATGCCTATCATGGTGGCTGCCTATACCGTAGGCATGCTGATAGAAGCCGAAAAAGGAAACGGCACCTTTGACCGGAAATGGATTGGCTACAGTATTCTCCTCATTCTTGTCTTAATCGGTTTTCGGTTCCTGTTCGACTATCTGCGGGCAAGATTCCAGGAAGCCATTGGTTATGAGTTGATTGCCAGAGACCGTCTTGCCG
>CAKRPS010000042.1 GCA_934385475.1 uncultured Lachnospiraceae bacterium
ACATTGACAACTGAATAACTGCCAGGTATTGAATTTTCAAGGTGCATAGCTAAAATTTATGTGCGAAGTTTGAGTTAATAAAATTAAATTTTCCAATCAATATCCATATCCCCATTTTCATGTAGGTATATTTTCTTAATAAATAAGCTGCAAATTGATTTTTTTTGATCATCTGTAAAACGCCAATAATTAATTGGGATAGAATAATTAATATGAAGATTATCAGTTATCCTTGTAGTCAAAAACAAATCCAATTCAATTTCATTGATTTCTTTTTGTTTTGCTTCTATCTTTTCGTATACAATTTCTGCAACCTCTCCCCCTTTTGATGCAACATCCAAAAGATTATCAATTTCTTTTTTCAATTTGTCTATGTGTTCTCTTTTCTTCCGGTGAACCGCCTCACTTCGTACAATCTCCATTGCCGTTTTATCGAGATTTTTTTGTACCTCAACTCCCAAATCATCACGAAGTTTTTCAAAACTTATTCCGCGGAAGCTGACATCACAACAACGTAACTGTCGCGCACCATAACACCCCAAATACGGCTTACTGTACATTTTTACCGCATATCCACATTTTGCACACTTTAACAGCCCTTGAAATTCTTTCATATTCGTTGGTTTATTATTTTTCCCAAACTGTTCATTTTGCGCAAGTCGTTCCTGCACATTGATAAAAGTTTTGCTGTCTATAATTCCTGCAAAATTTGTCAAGTAAACACTTTGGTCTTTTAAATCTGTGTACTTTCTTATGTTATAGTTTCCCACTTTCTTTCCGACAATATGCGCTGATGTTGTTCCATCCCATTCAGATTCCTCATTAAGAAATTGTATTCCCCTTATCTGATAATATTTATACAAGACCTTATCAGCAATGCAATAAACCGGACTCTGCAACATTCTGGCTAAAGTTATATTATCGAACATTCCATTTTTCCTGCGACTGCGATATCCCTTATCAGTCAACTCCCGGCATATTTTCCCCAATGAGATGTTAGCACGATTGGCATAATTATCAAAAACATAATGTACAATTTCTATTTCCACATCATTTATCTGTAGAGTTGGTTTTCCGTCTGTTGTTCTGGAATTAACAAAACCATACGGAGCAGGCCCACCTGCCCATCTTCCGTCTGTCCGGATACGTTGATAATAATTATCTCTAACCCGCATCTGTATCGTCTCTCGTTCCATCTCAGCAAAAATCATACTTATTTTCAACATGCTTCTTCCTGTTGCCGTAGAAGTATCAAAGGTTTCATTTACGGAACCAAATTCCACCTTATGATTTTCAAATTCTTGATACATAGATACAAAATCTAACAGATTTCTGCTAATACGATCCAACTTATACACTACAATTTTTGAGATTTTATCTTCCCTAACATCTGTAAGCAAGCGTTGGAAATCAGGTCTTATTGTATTCTTTCCGCTATATCCTTTATCACTATATACCTCTACAGGATCATGCTCCGGATTCGTATTAATAAAATTTATGCAAAGTTCTATTTGTGTTTCAATTCTCATGCTATCCTTTTTATCTACTGATTGTCTTGCATATATAGCTATTTTTCTTTTCATTTGTTATACCCTCTTATATCTCTTCCCCATTCACCACATACCTACAGATTTTTAAATATAGTTTAATTCTTTCCTCCGTAGAAATATTCTGATAATGGTTTATTATCTTCGTTGGTTTCCAATCTGTCTTGTTTTGTTTTACTACTTTCTCTTGATTCTCCATCATACTCTATTTGCTCCTTTGTGAGATAATCACAAAATCTCAAATACAGCTTGATTTTTTCATCTACAGGAATATTTTTATAAGTATTCCTAACCAGTTTCAACACCCTCTGGTTCTTCTTTCTACTACTATATTATCTTTACTTTACTTATATTACAAATGTTTCGATCGACCATTGAATCGGATAATATCCACACTTATAGGCATCTTTTATGACATGATTGTCATAATCTCCATAAGGCGGCCGGAACAGAAACATCTCATAACCGGTCAGTTCCTGTACCTTCGTATGTACCTTCATCAGCTCCTCCTCACATTCCGCATCGGAAAGCTGTGACATATTTTTGTGATTCTCACTGTGATTGCCAAGATCATGCCCTGCTGCCAGAATCGCTTTCACATCATCCGGATAAGATTCTACCCAGCCTCCTGTCATGAAAAAAGTCACTCTGACATTATGTTTCTTGAGAATTTCCAGAATCCGCCCTGTATCCTCATTTCCCCATGCAGCATCAAAACTGAGCGCTACCTGTTTCTTGTCAGTTTCCACCCCATAGATAGGGAGTTCGCGTCCCCCCACCGAACTGTTTGCAGTGACGGAATCCGGAAGCGTCCTCACAATTCCCTGCACCAACGCAACCGTGGCAAGCAAAAATGCCGCCGATTTTACTACCTGCAACACTATATTTTTCCGAAATGCCTCTTTTTTTCGTTCCTCCTTGGATGCCGCAGCACATTCTCTCCTGCATCCTCCGCAATATTTTCCTTCACAAACGGGTCTTATATCAGCACTCTCGTCTACCCCTTTTTCATTCTGCAATTTCTTTTCAAGCTCTCCCAAAACAAGTGATATTTTCTCTTCCCAAGACTTGTTTTCTCCACGCATGGCAATCTCCTGCCCTGTTTTTACTTAAGTATATGCGGAGAATGCTTTTCTTTACTATATTTTTCAATTTTCTCTTTACAAATTCCGGATTATGACGAGATAATATATAGAGAGAAGAGTTACAAATATCTATATTAAAGAGAAATTATCGACCTGTCGCTATACACAGAACAGGAGGGATTGTGATGGGAATTAATTTAAATGGACTGAATTCCGGTCTGGCTGACACCTACTCCACCTTACTTAGCGGAAATACATCCACAAACTCAGCTGACAGTATGAACAGTCTGCTGACCGATTACGCTTCCATCAAGAACGGAAGCTACGGCAAAATGATGAAAGCCTACTATGCCAAGGCAGTTGCAGAAGATACTTCTGATAAGAAATCCGGCGACACAAAGGCAGCATCTTCCAAAAAGGAAACACAGAAGGATCTTGCCTGTGCCTCCGCAGCACAGACTGCCTATAAAGCTGCTGAAAAGTTAAGCAGTGCTGAGCTTTCCGCAGACAACATGGATGAAAATTATAAGACCGTATCTTCTTTTATTGACAGCTACAACAGCCTGATCAAAAAGGCTTCCAGCAGTAGTAATACGACCGTTCAGAAACAGGCTGAATACCTGTCTGATGCAATGTATTCAAGCTTCAAGCTGTTTAGCAAGGTCGGCATCACCTTAAACGCTGACCGCACCCTCTCTCTTGACGAGAACAGCTTTAAGAAGGCTGATATCGGCACAGTGAAAACCCTATTCAGCGGCACCGGCTCTTTCGCCGACAAGGTTTCCGCAAAATCAAGTCAGATTTACCGGTACGCAAATAATGGTGGTTCCGTAACAGCCAAGACGTATACCAGCAAGGGCTCTTACAATACCTCCAACACAGCCGATCCTTCTATTAACAGTACCACCTGATAATGCTTATTCGAAAAGGGACGAAGAAAAATTTCTTCGTCCCTTTTTTCATGTCGGCTTTTACGCTCTGCCAGCATTTCCCCTTTTACACTGAACAGACTTTCAAATTTTTATCCCAACAGGGTAATGTAGATACCGGTCAGGATCGCTGTGGTAATAACACCACAGATGTTGGCTCCCAGCGCATAATCAAGAATGATTGTCGCCGGGTTTTCCTTTGATACAGCTTTCTGCGCAACCTTCGCCGTAGAAGGTACACAGGATACTCCTGCATTGACCGCAGACATACCGAGTCCCATAGGTACCATGATCAAAGGCTCCAGAGTTCCCTTGCTTCCCAGATATACCAGCAGGAAACCCAAAAAGATCAGCACGATTCTCGCAATGACAATAGAGGGCGATTGTACAAACATCGTGCCAATTCCCTGAAAGAGGTCTAAGATATTCATTGTACCTTTCCCTCCCCACTCAGTGCCCTGATTCCAATTAACGTTAACTTCATAAGCAGCGCAATGCCATAGGAAATGACTGCGCCAATTCCAATTACTTCTAACGATATCATAAGTTCTGTATCCTTTCCTTTTGCATAACAAAACAAGCCTGTAAGATTCTTACAGACAACTCCGCTGTTATTCTGTTATACAATCGGCCTTTTTACCATGGGAACGATGGATATACGATATCATCGAATATCTCGGTGTGATATCGTTGCTGAAAAAAAGATTTGCCAGAAAAAAAGTCAGGAGACACCCCTCAAGGATTTGGAAGCAGACTACCATACAGGCATAGAGAAAGCCGCCTCTGCCAACTCTAAGGCGATTGTTATGTTCAGAATGTCTGAACGCAGAATGATTTTCTTTCTCTATCATCGTAGGAACACTGTTATAAGAAGTAAGCTCACCCTGCCTTTCCAGAGTGACCGTCCTCTCCTGTCCGCCTGCTTCACATAAGCCGCCTATCCCTGTATTTGTACGCAAAAGCGCGCAAAATGCCACTACCAGTAAAACCAAGATAACCGCCATCATTCTATTGTGCTTTCCCAGTCCTGCTCTCCACATGCACTCTGCTCCCCATACATACTTCCTCTTGTATCATAACAAGACATGCAGGGAAAGCAAGATTTTTCGCGCCTTCTTGACACTTTCTTAATATATAGTACATTCTTAAGGGCCTCTCAGCACAATTATCAACTACTGGCATCTGACTTATTTTTGCAAAAAAATTGCGAAACCTCTAAATCTGCACTTTGGTACATACAGATTTTCAGTTTCGCAATTTTACAATCACCTTTTCAGGGTTACACTTTGCTTTTTATACAAAAGGATTCTCTGTAGGGTATGGTAAGCTCTTTGGCTGGTTATAACCGATTTCGCTTACATCTACACCAATATATTTGAATACTTCATATAATGCCTTTCCGAAATGTCCAAATGCAACTGCTCCATGATGAGGATAGTTCTTTTCAATCAGAACATGGCGATAGAATCTTCCCATCTCAGGAATAGCGAATACACCGATACCTCCGAAGGAACGGGTTGCAACAGGAAGTACTTCACCTTCTGCTACATAAGCACGTAAGATATTGTCTGCGGTGCTCTGTAAGCGATAGAATGTGATATCTCCAGGAACGATATCGCCTTCCAAAGTTCCCTGTGTAACTTCCTCAGGCAGTGCTCTTGCCATAATCATCTGATATTCCATGCTGCACTTGGATAACTTCTTGGAGCATGTGTTTCCACAATGGAATCCCATGAATGTGTCGGTAAACTTATAATCAAATTTACCTTCAATAGACTCTTTGTACATATCCTTTGGTACAGAGTTATTGATATCCAGCAATGTTACAATATCATCACTGACAGCTTCACCAATAAACTCACTTAAGCATCCGTAAATATCTACTTCACAGGATACCGGAATTCCTCTTCCTGTCAGACGGCTGTTTACATAGCAGGGAACAAATCCAAACTGTGTCTGGAATGCCGGCCAGCATTTACCTGCAATAGCTACATATTCACGATAACCTTTGTGTTCTTCTACCCAATCAAGAAGTGTCAGCTCATACTGTGCTAACTTAGGTAAAATTTCAGGTTTATTATTGCCATCGCCAAGCTCTTCTTCCATATCTTTTACAACATCCGCAATACGAGGGTCGCCGGCATGCTTATTGAATGCTTCAAATAAATCCAGTTCTGAGTTTTCTTCAATTTCCACTCCCAGGTTATAAAGCTGTTTGATAGGTGCATTACATGCAAGGAAGTTTAATGGTCTTGGGCCAAAAGAAATAATCTTCAGGCTGGATAACGCTGCAACAGCACGTGCAATCGGTACAAACTCATGAATCATGTCTGCACAGTCTTCTGCATCTCCTACTGGATACTCAGGAATATATGCCTTTACATTACGAAGCTTTAAGTTATAGCTCGCATTTAACATACCACAATAAGCATCACCACGTCCCTGAATCAAATCATTCTGAGATTCTTCTGCTGCTGCCACAAACATCTTAGGTCCTTCAAAGTGCTTTGCCAGTAATGTTTCAGAAATTTCAGGTCCGAAGTTTCCAAGGTATACGCAAAGGGCATTACATCCGTTTTCTTTAATATCCTTTAATGCATTTACCATATCAATTTCGCTCTCAATGATGGTAACAGGACATTCATAAATGTCTGCTGCATCATATTTTGCCTTGTAAGCTGCCACTAATGCTTTTCTTCTGTTCTCCGCTAAAGATGCCGGGAAACAATCACGGCTGACTGCTACAATACCAATTTTAATTTTAGGTAAATTATTCATGTTACTTATCCTCCTTTAACCGGTTCTACCGGTACATTTTCCCTCTTTGTTTTATGTTGCCACCTGTCCGGAATTATTCGCGGATATCCAGGTTCTTACCAATTAAACCAATGTGTGAGCCTTCCGGGAGCCCGCCTTCTGCGTGACCGATAAGCCATTTGTTGGTTGCTGTGATCAGGGCATCTTCATTTCCCGCATGCTCTCCCTCAAGCGGATAGTTCGTTCCCTTTGGAAGTACGATTCCTACCTTAAACTGCTGGTTGTCAGCCCCAGCACTGCAAGGTGCGTAGTGAAGTGTGGTTGCATACACTTCCACAGCTGTCCCTGCCGGTACTAAGAACGCCTCCATTTTGGCAGTCTCGTAAGTATATTCATCGGTAATATCCTGCTGCATACCCAGAATCAGTACCGCATCGGTAGCTGCCACATTGATTTCGGAATTTCTGTGATACTCTACTGCATTCAGCTTATAGTTCACACCATTACAATAACCAATCTGGATTGGCAGTTCTCCATAAGTTACTTTCTGCAGCTCTTTCATGGCAGCGGTTGCTTCCAGTTCCGGAACGGATGGCTCATAAGCTACACCTTCATAATCAGGTGTCTTCTTCAGTGCTTCCACCAGTTCTGTGAAATCAACACCCTTCACCACACGCCCGTATTTGCGAAACGCAGCATCTGTGATTTTCTTAATCTCCATTTGATAACCCTCTCCCTTCTGTTCTCTTTGCTCTACTGCAGCTTTCCAAACAGTTCCTTACAGGTCGGATAAATCTGTCTGAATTGCTGATATCTTGCTTCATATTTCTCAACCAGTGCAGCATCAGGCTCCACGGTATCTACCACTTTCACAATCTTTTCAGCAGCCTCTTCTACGTCTGCATACTCTCCGCAGGCAACTGCTGCCAGCATGGCACCCCCCATAGCCGGTCCTTCTTCACTCTCAATGACATCTACTTTCAGGTTCATGATGTTGGCAATCATCTTCTTCCAGAGAGGACTCTTGGCACCGCCACCGCAGATTTTCGTTCTTTCAATCTTGATACCCAGTGATTTTGCTACCTCCAGGGAATCTCTTAAAGCAAAGGCAACACCTTCCAATACCGCCTGTGTCATATCAGCCCTGGTGGTATCCATTGTCATACCAATGAAGGTTCCTCTTGCATTCGGGTCATTGTGAGGGGAACGCTCACCCATCAGGTAAGGCAGGAAGTATACGTGATTCTCGCCCAGCTTATCCTCTGTGATGTCCTTCTGCTCTGCCGCATAATCCTTGGTGCCAATGATTTCATCCATCCACCACTTGTTACAGGATGCGGCGCTTAACATACATCCCATCAGATGATAATGTCCGTCCGCATGTGCAAAAGCATGCAGTGCGTTATATTTGTCCACTCCGAATTTATTAGAGGAAATGAAAATCGTTCCGCTTGTTCCAAGAGAAATATTACATCTTCCATCTCCTACCGTGCCGGTTCCTACTGCAGCTGCTGCATTGTCACCGCCGCCGGCTGCTACTTTAACCGTCTCCGGGATTCCCAGCTCTTTTGCAATTTCCGGTAATACAGTTCCTACCGTCTCATAGCTTTCAAATATCTTCGCAAGCTGCTCTTCCTTCACGCCGCAGATTTCACACATTTCCCTGGACCAGCAACGGTTCTTTACATCAAACAGCAGCATACCGGAAGCATCGGATACATCGGTACAGTGAACACCAGTCAGCTTATAGGCGATGTAATCCTTTGGCAGCATAATTTTACGGATTCTCGCAAAGTTCTCCGGCTCCTTGTTCTTTACCCAGAGAATCTTCGGTGCGGTAAATCCGGTAAAGGAAATGTTGGCGGTATAGGCAGACAGCTTATCCTTACCGATTACATTATTCAGATAATCACATTCCTCTGTCGTTCTTCCGTCATTCCAGAGAATTGCAGGTCTTATCACCTCATCCTTTTCATCCAGAATAACCAGTCCATGCATCTGTCCGCCGAAGCTGATCCCTGCGATCTGGCTCTTGTCCACATCGGCGATCAGTTCCTTGATGCCTTCCATACTCTTCTCATACCAGTCCTCCGGTTTCTGTTCTGACCAGCCCGGATGGGGGAAATATAATGGATACTCCTTGGAAACGATATTTACAATCTTACCGCTCCCTTCCATCAAAAGAAGCTTCACAGCGCTTGTTCCTAAATCTACACCAATGTACAGCATTGTAACCCTCCCTTATTGTCTGTGTTATTTGTTCCGTGCTCGTGCACGTTAATTTTATAATAATATCGCTCGCGCAGAAAATCAATACCTCTTTTCAAATTCGTAGATTTGTACAATTTATACGGTTTCTAATTGTTAATTTCCACATTGTAAAACATATTGCACAGCAAATTTGTACTTTTTAATTGAAAATAAACATAACAATTTTGGTCTCAGAAATTGACTTGTACACCTCCTTGTGCTACCCTAATTCCATGATGCTGACAAATCAGCGGATTCCGAATGTTTAAAGAATTGCAAAAGCAGCCTGCTGCGGAGCAATTCGAGAGCATCCGTTGAAAATACAACATGCAAGGAAATGAGGATCAGCATGGCAACCATCAAAGAAATCGCTGCCCTCGCAGGGGTATCACGAGGAACCGTAGACCGGGTGTTAAACCACCGGGGTGCAGTGAATCCACAGACAGAACAGAAAATACTGGATATTATCCAGGAATTAGATTATAAGCCCAACAAGGCCGGCATCGTGCTTGCCGCCCAGAAGAAAAATCTCAAGCTCGGAGTTCTCCTTCTCGGCAAAAGCAACCCTTTCTATGGTGATATACTGAAAGGCGTACAGGATAAAGCAGTAGAACTGGAAGGCTATAATTGTAACGTCATAATCCGACAGACCGATTACAGTCTTTCCCAGCAGCTTGCCGCCATAGAAGAACTGACGGCCGAAGGGATCAGCGGTCTCGCCATCTCCCCCTACAACGACGCAAGCATCCGGGCCAAAATTGACGAGCTTTATCATCGTGGCATTCCTGTGGTCACCCTGAATACTGACATTGTAAACTCCCGCAGAATCGCCTACGTGGGCAGTAATTTCTACAGATCCGGCGAAACAGCCGCCGGTCTGATGCACCTCATGACATCCGGTGACGTTCATATCGGAATCATCTCCGGTTCCCAGGATATCTTATGTCATACGGAACGTATTGCCGGATTCCGGAGCATCCTTCGCTCCTACCTGAATATTTCTGTGGTCGGTACGATCATGAACAACGACGATGACGAGGAAAGCTACGCCCTGACCCTACAGCTTCTTCAGGCACATCCGGAAATGAATGCCCTGTACTTCTCTGCTGCCGGTGTTTACGGCGGGTGCCGCGCTGTCCTTGCGTCCGGCCGGGCTGACAATATGACCATTATCTCCAACGATATGGTAGATACCACCCGCGAATTTATAGAAAGCGGCCTGATCTGTGCAACAATCTGTCAGCACCCCTATATCCAGGGCTACAAACCGCTTTCGATCCTGTTTACCTATTTGACGACAGGGGAACTTCCCTCCACGGAATATCACTACGTCGATGTGGATATCCGCATCCGCGAAAACATTTAAGCACATACAGACATTTTTCCCATCGCCTACGAGCAATTTCTTATTACACAGCGCACCAAAGAAAAGGTTGCCATGAATCCTTCATGACAACCTTTTTTATGCCTGTCAGGCATCCGCCTTTCCGACCAGCTCCGGATTATGGAGAAAATCATGTTCAAACACATCTGCCGGTGAAGGTTTGCCGAAATAATAACCCTGGATCATATCCGGCTTCGTCTCCATCATCTTGTTCAGTTCCTCCTTGTATTCAATTCCTTCCATACATACCGAGGAACCAAGACTATGTACCATATCAATAATATGGCAGATCAGATTGTAATCATAATCATTCTTAAGCGCCTGCACCACAAAGCTCCTGTCAATCTTGACCGTTCTGGCCTCAATCTCCTTCAGGTAACGCATATTAGAGTAACCTGTTCCGAAATCATCCAACGCCAGATCAATCCTCTTGTCCTTCAAATCCTTAAACAGCTCTTTGATGCGGAAGTCTGTCTCGATGTAGCCGCTCTCCGTAAGCTCCAGTACAAGGCTTTCCGGTGCAATTCCAACCTCTTCGATACACTTATCCACATCCTTCATCAGATCACTCTTGTGAATCTGTACATAGGAAAGATTGACATTTACATGAAAATCCGGTACATACTGCTGCCATTCCTTACACTTTTCGGCAGCCTTGCGAAGCACATAACGTCCCACAGGAATGATCAGTCCACTCTCTTCCAGAATCGGAATGAAAACTGCCGGTGAAACATTTCCAAACTCTTCATTTCTCCAACGCAGAAGCGCCTCCGCACCTATCAGCTTAAATCCGTCTGTCGAGACGATTGGCTGATAGAAAACATCAAAGCCTTCATAGTTCATATTGACCGACTTTCTCATCGCCCTGCGGATGCTCAGTCTGCGCAGATACTCGTTATAGGCTTCCTCATCAAACTCGTGCATCTGGTTTCTGCCGTTCCGTTTTGCTTCATCCAGAGCAAACTCCGTCATTCGGAGGATTTCCTTTACATTCCGGCAACCGACACTCGTTGTCATCACGCCTGCTGACACCGTATAGAAGCTGCTGTACTCCTTCTCTCTCACCATCTCGGCTACACTCTGACGGATCTGCTTGTACACTTTCTCCGCCGTCTTCGTCGGGTGCTCCGAGGCATCCACTATCATAAATTCATCCGCTACAATTCTGTACAGGTCTACGCTTTCTCCTATAATTTCTCCGATATTTTCGGCGAGCTCCTGCAAAACGGCATTTCCTGCCTCCATGCCCTCCTTCTCATTGATCTCCTTGAAATTATCAATACCAAGGCGCATGATATAATGAATCCGCTCCGGCTTGTCTCTGAGCATCTCACTCAGATCCATACAGAGTCTTTCTGTCTTACGAAGTCCCGTCAGATTATCCGCAGAAGATTTTCTGCCAAGGTCTGTCACCCTGCCGATCAAAAGCTTATGTCCGTCATTTCCCTCTATCACACTTCCGGTACTACCGATCCATACGGTCTTATTATGCCGGTCCATCCACCGGTATTCCAAAGAACGGGATGTTTTCAATCCACGCGCACATTCCTCAGTATCTTTCATCACCATGTCATAATCAGCGGGATGTATGATCTTCTTCAAACTCTCCCGTGCATTCTGAACCATCACAGCTTCAAACGGGAATCGCTCCGTTGTCTTTTTCGCCACAATGTAAACATCTGCATCCAGATCAAAAATAAAAAAATAAGAATCCGCAGAACCCTGCAGGATTTCCATCACTGCCCTTATCTGTTTGAGTGACATATCGCTCATTATTTTACGCTTATCCGTATTGACCACCTCTTATCCTGTCGGCTAATCAGCCGTTCTTTCGCAATCCCATTTCTATTCCCTCTATTCTCTACATTTCCTATTATAGATTCGCATCCAGAAACTGTCAAATTTTTTGTATAGTTTTTGGTTATTGCCATAATATTGTGTATATTATTCCAAAAATTACAACACTTCAGTTTATTAAGGCTAAATATTTTGTATACAAAACACGTTCCTTTTGATATACTATTTACATATCTTTTACCCCAACATCTTATGGGAACGAAATGGAGGCTTACACAGATATGAATAAGAAAAAAGCAGTTGTCTCTCTCGGACATGAGGCACTTGGCTATACGACTACCGAACAGTGGGATGCCGTAAAGATTACCGCAAAGGCTCTCGCCAATCTGATCGAAGCAGATTATCAGCTCACCATCACACATAGCAACGGACCGCAGGTAAGCATGATCCACAAAGCTATGACAGAGCTGCGGCGTGTCTACATAGATTACACTCCGGCACCGATGTGTGTCTGTTCTGCAATGAGTCAGGGGTATGTGGGATATGATATTCAGAATGCACTTCGCTCAGAGCTTCTTAGCAGAGGACTCTCCACTCCTGTCAGCACGATTCTGACACAGGTAACGGTTGATCCCTACGATGAAGCATTCTATGAGCCGACAAAGGTGATCGGAAGATATATGTCTGCAGAGGACGCAGAAATGGAAATTAAGAAAGGCAATTATGTCGTAGAGGAACCCGGCAAAGGATTCCGCCGTGTCGTAGCTGCCCCGAAGCCGATTGATATCGTGGAAATCGACACCATCCGGACACTTGCAGAAGCCGATCAGGCCGTTATCGCCTGTGGCGGAGGCGGCATTCCCGTAATCGAACAGAATCATATTCTGAAGGGTGCTTCCGCAGTCATCGAAAAGGATGCCATCGCTGGAAAGCTTGCCGCTGATCTCTATGCCGATGAGCTGATCATCCTGACCAGCGTTCCTATGGTCTACAAAAACTATGGCAAACCGGAACAGGAAGGCATTTCCACCATGAATGTTGCACTTGCCAAAGACTATATTGCTCAGGGTCAGTTTGAAGAGGGCACCATGCTTCCCAAGATCGAAGCTGCTGTCTCCTATCTTGAGAAGAACCCGAACGGCAGAGTACTCATCACCTCTCTGGAATGTGTCGCCGATGCCATCAAGGGCAGGAATGGCACTGTGATAACACCATAAGAAGAGCACCGATCATAATACAGAAATCAGAGATATTGAATACAATACCTCTGATTTTTTTATTTTTGACCGGAAAACTCACATAATCTACCACATATTTGCGGCGCAGCCTGTCATAGGTGTTGCTGTAAGCACCTCCGAGCAAAAGGGCAAGACCCATTTTCAACATTCTGCTTCCCCGGAAGGTAAAGGTCACCAGAAATGCCACCGTAGCAGCAAGTGTGAGCGCTACCGACAGGATCGCTACCATTTTGCTCTTCTTTTCTCCGGCATTCAGAAATGCTCCCCGGTTGTGGTATTTACGGAGCAATAGCTTTCCACCCAGGGCCGGTCTTGTCTCTCCCTCTGTTCCCGTTTTTTCAATTCTTTCCTTGATCAGATAGTCTGTCAGGAAAACAATTGCCGCAACAGCGGCGTATCCCAGAATCATCATACTCTATCCTCATTTCTACTACTTGTTGCGAAGAGAAATTCGTGCAGACGATTTTTCTTCTGCCATAAAGGCTATTTGTTTTGCTCTGAAACAAAGCCTACGTTCTCGCCAACATTTCAAAGGTTCCGTTGATATTGATGGTTCCAAATCCCCATCTTCTGTCCGGGTACCGGATGCTGTCATCCCGGTCTGCCCCGCGTATCAGATAACTTCGGATCGATCTGCTCTCTATAATAGGGGCATTTCCATCCACAATGGCCCACTCCAGAAACTGCGCCACACAGCCGCCTGCCATCGCCGCTGCGATACTGGAACCGGTTCCCTCTCCCAACGCGGTCGGCACTCTGACTCCCGGTGCTGAGAGATCCGGCTTTACCATACCACTGCGTGTGAATCCCCTGCTCGATTCCGGATACCAGTTTTTCTTGTCACTGTTATATCCCGAAATGGTGATCACGCTCTCCGTATTGGCAGGTTCCGTAAGTGTCACATTCGGGTCGGACGCAAGAAAAGTAACGCTCCTTTCCAGAAACTGTTCGATTGGAAGCCACATGTGATAGGTTCCCTGTACATTTTCATTCCTGTCCGGTGAATTGACCTGCACCGTCCAGATTCCCTGTGTGGGATTGTCAAAACGCATAAATATCAGTTCATCCCCGGCATTTGCTTCAACCGGGACGATCCCCACCGTGACCCTTGCCTGTTCAAAGATAAACGAGGCCTGCTGATTCGGCCCGTTCCGAAAATCGAACTCTGCGGAAACCTCTCCTCCCGGTGACCTTACCGTAACTGTGTAGGAATTGGGAAGACTTCCCCACAGTTCCATACAGAATCCCTTCATTCTCTCTGCCACCCGGATCTCCACACTGTCAGGTGTCACTCCCGCATAATGGTGTCCCTGTGCTCCCTCATTGCCGCCACAGACAACAACTGCCCGGCTTCTGCGTCTCGCCACATAATCCAGATATGTTGCTAATGGCGAAGTACCGTCATGACTTCCAAGACTGGTTCCCAGACCAAGCACGATCACAACCGGACGGCTGAATGCGATCGCCATACGTTCCAGATACCGCACAGCCTCCATGATATCGTTCTCCTGATAGGCCTCTGCCTCATCCGCCACCAGATAATAATTCAGGAGATATTCTTTGGCCCCCTTCAGCTTCACCACCGCAATGTCTGCCTCCGGTGCCGCTCCCCGGAAAACCAGTCCTTCATTCAGAATACTCCCCGCCGCCACGGATGCCATCTGGGTTCCATGGCCGTTCACATCCCTGCTCGGCACGATCTCATAGGGATTATCCGATTGGATGGCACTGTCGATCTGCGCCCTGGTATATTCCGTTCCGTACAGGAAGTCCTCCGGCGGCTCACCATCCTGGATCGTCTGATCCCAGATCGACATGATCCGGCTGCTTCCGTCCTCCCTCCGGAACACATCCAGCGTATACCGGATTCCCGTGTCGATAAATCCCAGAATCACGCCCCGCCCTTTCAGCGAAAGCGGCGGATTCTGTACCCGGATACTTCCCGTGCTGGTAAGGCTCTCCGGATCAAAGACTACATTGCTGACCTGCATCAGTCCATAGAGATTCGGGATCGAAGCATATCCGTAATAGCCCAGAGAAAGAGGGGGAATCTGACTTCTGTTCACATTCGATACCCCAAATCCACTGTCTATTGCATGATAGCAGTAATCTAACGGGTCCTCTCCCTCCAGATTTTTGGCAAGAATATAGTCAGTAATAAAATCCGCATAGTCATTTGATAAGATTTTTTCCTTACAGGTCATACTTTCACACAGACACTATCGCATCTGTCCCTTCCGTTCCGGTATTCTTATCATCATGCTATGCGGGTTCTTTCATACAGTTCCACTACCTTGTCATTCCGGCAGTCTGTCCTCCGTATCGTCTGCATTTATCTTATTCAGTTGATCGGGATGTACAGCACTCCTGCTCCGGATGTCAATCACCGGACCGCCTGTTCCCTCAACATATTCCCTGGTGATTGTAACTCTGCCGATATTGTCATCCTTAGGCACCTCATACATGATATCCAGCATGATATCCTCTATGATCGCGCGAAGAGCTCTCGCACCGGTATCCTTCTCCAGCGCCTTATCCGCAATCGCCTCCAGCGCGCCCTGATCAAAGCAGAGCTGTACCTCATCAAGCTCCAGCAGCTTCTGGTACTGTTTCAGGATTGCATTTCTCGGCTCACTCAAAATCTTGACCAGCATATCCCGGCTCAGTCCTTCCAGCGTGAAGATAATCGGCAGACGCCCGATAAATTCCGGGATCATTCCGAATTTCTTGATATCCTCCACGGTCACACGGCTCAGGATATTTTTCTCTTTATCATATTTATCACGAAGTTCTGCATTATATCCTATGGATGTGCTCTTGTTAAGCCGCTGCTTGATGATCTCCTCGAGATCCGGGAAAGCACCCCCGCAGATAAACAGGATGTTTCTGGTATTGACAGTTGCAAGCGGCACCATGGCATTCTTGGAATTTGCACCCACCGGCACCTCGACCTCTGCCCCCTCCAACAGCTTGAGCATTCCCTGCTGTACAGATTCTCCGCTGACATCACGGGAATTCGTATTTTTCTTCTTAGCTATCTTGTCGATCTCATCGATGAAAATGATTCCCCGCTCCGCGCGGTCCACATCGTTATCCGCCGCTGCCAGAAGCTTTGATACCACGCTCTCGATGTCATCTCCGATATAACCGGCTTCTGTCAGGGACGTGGCATCCGCTATCGCCAGCGGAACATCGAGCAAACGTGCCAACGTCTTGACAAGATAAGTTTTACCACAGCCGGTCGGTCCGATCATAAGCATGTTAGACTTCTCGATCTCAATCTCATCCATCGTACCGGTCGCCACACGCTTATAGTGGTTGTAAACTGCCACGGACATCACCTTTTTGGCATGCTCCTGTCCTACCACATACTCATCCAGCTTCTCCTTGATCTTATGCGGCGGCATAATGTTGCGGATGTCTATCTCCGGTGCACTGCTTTTTTTCTTCTTTTTGAGCTTCTGTTTGTTCGGAATCCCTCCATCTCCCTGCAGATCCGCAAGGTTTACAAAGCTGATGTTCGGAAAGCCCTTTCCGTTGTTCATATCCGTCATATCCGGATAATTCAGCATTCCCTGATAGTCGAACTGACTGACCGTATCCATCGTTTTGTGCATACAGTCTTCACAGATACAGATATGGTTGGGCAGCCGGTACATCTTTCCGGCCTTACTCTCCGGTCTGCGGCAGATAAAGCAGACATCCTCATATTCATCCTTTTCGTCGTTGTCCTGCTCCTTAACTTCTTCCACCTCGCCGCTGACATTTTCCGTGTCCTTTGCAGCTTCTTTCTCCTCTTTATCCGTGTCTGTCATTTCTATGTCTGTCATTTCCCGGAAATCCCAGTTCTTTCCGGAAACCTTATCCTTATCATCCATCTTTTCGTCGTTCATCTTTCTCTCCATTCCAGTCTTCTATTTCCTTCTGACCTGCTTTTATCATAATATAGAAAACAGGCGACCACAAGGAAAAACTTTGGTCAGAAATATTAATAAAAAATAAAATTGCGCGGAAAAAGAAGAACAGCAAACAGCCGCACCCGAAAAACGGATGCGGCTGTTCCACAATTTTACTATGCAATAAACCCTTTTGGCTTGCGCGATTAGCCAAGTAAGGATAATGCCAGCTGGTTAGACTGATTAGCCTGAGATAACATGGATGTACCAGCCTGCTGTAAGATATTGTTGTTAGAGTCCTTAACCATCTCTTCAGCAATATCGGTATCACGGATAGCGGATTCAGCAGATGTTGTATTCTCAACTACGTTGTCCAGGTTGTTGATAGTATGCTCCAGTCTGTTCTGAACGGCACCAAGTGCGGAACGCTGGGTAGAAACCTTCTGGATAGCTTCCGCGATAGTATCAATCGCATTATCAGCATTGCTGCTGTTAGCGCCATCTACTTTCAATCCATCAACACCGAGACTCTTTGCACCCATAGACTCGATATCTACAGAAATCTTGTTTTCTTCGGTAGAATCTGCGCCTACATGAAGGCTTAACGTTAAAGCATCAGAAGTTTCTACAGCAGCCTTACGAGCAATGTTCAGGGTAATTACTTGGTTTGTATACTTCACTTCTGTTCCTGCTGCATTACCAGCAGGCTTAGCTGCATCTGTAAAAGCAGTGGTTCCATCAGCAGCAGTAATGGCCACCCTCACCACTCTGCTGTTGGGTTACAAAACTGCCGAACGTCTCTATGAACTGGAGCGGATTTCCGGCAGAAAAGAAGCGGTTGACCGGCTGGATGATGTACTTTTTCA
>CAKRPS010000043.1 GCA_934385475.1 uncultured Lachnospiraceae bacterium
TAGAGACGCTTTTGCCGCCGTTGGAGGGCTGGCAGTTCAACCGGACTGTATTTTTTAATCCCTTTTTGTGGTATGCGGCATTTTTGCTGATCATATTGAGATTTTATGACAAAAATATGATTATGATGTGGATTTCCAATATCCTGCTCTGTGTGGCGGCTTTGATCGTGATCGTGACACCGACAAGGTACAACGATCTTTTCACGACCTGCTATAACAGATTTTATGAGTATAATCACGGAGAGGAGACGGATGCCTACGACTATGAACAGTTCTATGCGGTGGAGCTTTTTGACAGGATCAAGGAGGACATCGGATATGATGGAGAGTGGTCGGTGGCTTACGGGATGCATCCTGCTGTGCTGGAGTACAATGGCATTGCCACGCTAGACGGATATCTTGGATTTTATTCGCAGGAGTATAAGGAACGGTTCCGGAAGGTGATCGCCCCCGCGCTTGAACGGGTTGAGGCAAGCAGAATCTATTATGATGAATGGGGAGCAAGGGTTTATCTGTACTCGGGAGAAAATGACAGCATTGTGACCTCCGGAAAATATATTAACACGGCAGACGATGTGCTGTACATCGACCCGGAAGCGTTTAAGGAGCTGGGCGGAACCTATATCTTCTCAAGGATTCAGTTCTCCAATGCGGAGGAACTGGGGCTTGAACTGCGAGGAACCTATACCGCGCAGGACGGCAGCAGTACGGTGTATGTGTACCGTTAATAAAATGAGCAATCATTATGAAATACAAGAAAGGAACACACAGAAATGGCAATCAGAGTGCATAATTTTATGGGAAAGCTGGGATGGAATGCAAGAAAATATCTTCCGCAGCTTTCCAGTGAGAGCTATCTGAAACTGCAGTTTGTCAGCAGAAGAAGATCGCAGAAGCAATATATTGATTATTTTATGAGCAAAGAGAAGGCTCCGCATCCGCTTGTGGTAAATATTGAGACGGTGAACAGATGTAACAGTACCTGCGAGTTCTGTACAGCCAATATCCATGCGGAAAAACGTCCTTACCGGAAGATAGATGACAGCCTGTACTATTCGATTATCGACCAGCTTCATGACTGGGGCTATAAGGGACATCTGACACTGTACGGCAACAATGAGCCCTGGCTTGACAAGCGTATTGTGGAATTTCATAAGTATGCCAGAGAGAAGCTGCCGGATGCCTTTATTTTCATGTCAACAAACGGGCTTCTGCTGGACGTGGACAAGGTGAAAACCATTGTCCCTTATGTGGATCAGCTGATCATCAACAATTATTGTCTGGATATGAAGCTGCATGATAACATCAAGGTGGTTTATGACTATGTGAAAGCACATCCGGAGGAGTTTAAGGATGTCGATATCCTGATTCAGATGCGCTATCTGAAAGAAGTGCTGACAAACCGTGCGGGAAGTGCACCGAATAAGCAGTCAAAGGGAAAGATCATCACAGAGACCTGTCTGATGCCTTTTACAGATATGTGGATCATGCCAAACGGTAAGATGGGAATCTGCTGTTGTGATAACTTTGAGGTGACAGATCTGGCGGATCTGAATGAGGTTTCTTTGATCGATGGCTGGAACAGCCAGAAATATACAGAGCTTCGCAAGGCTCTGGTAGAGGGAAGGCAGAATTATCCATTCTGCAAATACTGTGACTTTATTGATGCCGGGCTTCGTATGGATGCTGTGGATGATGTCCTCAAGCATGCGGATAAGCTGCACGGAGCAAGACAGTCTGTATTCAGAAAGGGATAGTCCATGAAACATAACAAAAGACGAAACGGATTTGGGTTCGTTGCCGCGACGGTGGTGATGGCAGGGGTGCTGTCAGGATGCGGTGGACAGACAGACAGTGCAGAACAACAGCAGGATTCCTCCGAGGTAAAGAAACAGGAAACACAACAACAGGAAAGTCAGAGAGAGCGGGAAAATAAGACACAGACACCGCGCAGCTATGTGATTGAAAAGGCTGAAACGGAGAGCGGGGAAGAGGCAGACAAACCGGATCAGGAGGACGCTGCACCGAAAGAGGCGGTAACCTTTTCAATTGTCGGAGACAGCATCTCAACCTATCTGTGGGATATCCCGGAAGGATATTACCCTTTCTATCCGGAAAATGGGGCAGTGAAGGACAGGCAGGATACTTGGTGGCAGATGTTTATGGATGACACAGGAAGTGTGCTGTACGCCAATGCTTCGAGTTCCGGGTCAACCTGTACGGGTGACTCCACGAGTATGGATGATCCGCAGTGTTCCTGTGATGAATTGCGCGTGAGTGATCTGAACGGACCGGAAGGCCTGATACCGGACGCTATTTTGATTTATATGGGAACCAATGATCTGCTAAAGAGTATCCCGCTTGGAACCAACGACGGAACAGTGCCGGTTACGGAAGGAAATATACAGAACTTCAGCGATGCTTATACACTGATGCTGGATAAGCTGGAAAGGGAATATCCGGTTTCTGAGATTTATTGCTGTACGCTGACGCAGATAGCTACCTGGAGTGATGGCGGTGTGCTGACGGAGTTTGTGAATGGTGTTGATGAAGGACTGACGGCAGCAGACTACAGCGCCTGCATTGAGAAAATAGCGAAGAACAGAGGATTGGCAGTGGTGGATCTCTATGGTTGTGGGATCGATGAAGATAACTGGTCAGAGGTGACCACGGATGGAGTGCACCCTACACCGGAGGGGATGCGCTATATTGCGAAGGCAGTTGAACAGGGATTAGGATTTGAGGGAAGCACTAATTAGTGCTTCCCTCATGATATTCTTTCTCAGTATTTACATTCCAGATATTATCCTTGTTTTTGACACCGTTGAGAATGTTTTTGACGGTTTCAAACGAAGTTACCATCGAATGATCAATGTTGTTGTAGCGGTGCTGTCCGTTGCGGCCTACACAGTACAGGTTGTCAATGGTCTTCAGATATTCGATCAGAGTATCCATTTCTTCGTAGGTGTCAAAGTAAGCAGGATATGCCTTCTTGACTCTTTCTACGTGAGTGTCCATAACGACATCGGGGGAATCGATCAGCCCCATCTTCACCATTTCTTTTACGGCAAATTTCGAGAAGTCCTCATCGGACATCGTCCAGTAGGAATCACCTTCATTGACAAAATATTCCAGACCGACCCAAACGGTATGTTCCAGATCCTTGATCATGTAAGGGGACCAGTTGTTGTAAATCTGGAACCGTCCCATCATTACCTTGCGCTCCTGTACATAGATCCAGCAGTCCGGCACGATATTGTTGACTGTTTTGATGGCGGTCCTGTTGATCAGATTCAGTTTCGGGACTAACACACCAACGGTCATATAGTCCCGGTAGGGCAATCCTGCCGCGATCCGTTTGGGGTCTGCGGGTACATCATTCATGCCGCCGACCAGATCCTTGACAGGCATTGAAGAAATGAAGATGTCTCCCTCTGCCGTGATTTCTTTTCCATCCTGCACATAGGTGAGGGATGTGATAGAGCCGGCATCGTTCTTGTGCAGGTTCGTGACACGTGCGTTCTTTAGAATTGTTCCGCCCATTTCCTCTATTTTGGAAGCCGTGACCTCCCACAGCTGGCCGGGGCCGAGCTTGGGATATTTAAATTCTTCGATCAGAGAGGTTTCTACCTTTCGGTTTTTCACATGAAAAATACGCCCGAAGAAATCTTTGATGATCGCAAATATGGAGAGACCCTTCGTCCGCTGGGCACCCCATGATGCATCGATTTCCCGTGGGTGGCGTCCCCATAGGTTTTCGGTATAGTATTCAAAAAACATGGAATAAAGCTTACGCCCAAAGCGGTTGATATAAAAGTTTTCCAGATTACTTTCCGGCAGCTTGTGGAAAACAGCAGCCAGATAACTGAATCCCACCTTCATGGTGGTCAGAAAACCAAAATTTTTGAGCGTTTCCGGTTTCAGGGAAATCGGGTAATCATAGAAATTTCCATCGAAAAGGATACGGGAAACCCGGTGTCTGGTGAGCATGACTACATCTTCTTTTTCGGGATCGGGGCCGCCCTCCTGAACCGGCATCGGACGATTCAGCATAATATCATCTTTGGTATGTTTTCCCTGCATGGGGAGAATACTGTCCCACCACGCGTTTACTTCGGGTACTTTGGAGAAAAAGCGGTGACCGCCCATATCCATGCGGTTTCCCTTGTAATTGACAGTTTTGGAAATACCGCCGATGGCATCGCTTTCTTCTAAAACGGTGACTTCATAATCCTTGCTTTGTTTCAAAAGCTCATATGCGGCTGTAAGGCCGGCAGGGCCTGCGCCGATCACATATACTTTCTTCATGGAGATACCTCTCTCGTTTTGACATATACATCTATTCTACCATGTTTGAAGTGGCTTGTACAGAAGATATACCGGGATGAATTTTGCGGGCAAGATGCCGTGAACCATAGTAGAGAACCAGAACCAACAGGGACACCAGCGAAATGATCTCTGCGAGAGTCCAGAACCAGGGTTTCTGGAAGTGTACGGTGAGGGTTCCGCTATAGTTGGCGGGGATAACTATGGCAACACGGTTATTCTCGCCGGAAAGAACTTCAAAGGATTCCAGCGTATCGAAATCCTCTGCCTGATATCCTTGATAGTACAACAAGGGAACAGTCAGAAGCTGTGGCTCTGGGCTGTGATTGAGAAGGGTTATGCTGGCAGAAAGATACGAACGGTTCCAGTTTTCGATGGAAAAGCAGTCTTCGGGATAACCCAGAGTGACAGGCATATTTGCTGTGTCTGTCTGCAAAGGGAGATATTCTCCGTTGCCAATCGTGCTTTCCGTGAAATCTGCAAAATCAGTGTAGCTGACTGTATTTTCCATAGAATTGAACGCAGCTGCACTCTGGAAAAACGAAAGAGTGCATAAAACCGAGGCACAGAGCAGCAGACATTTCCGGCGACGCATTGTGTACGTGAAAAGCATACACAGAAAGAAAGCGAGCAGACAGGTCAGAATGCTTAGAAAGCGTTCTGAATATTGCAGTGTTTTGAAAAAGTAGGCAAATACCGGGTGGACGGCAGCAAGGCGCCAATACGGAAGATAACAGGACGAAAGCGCAAGTGCGGTAATGCAAAGTAAAAACAGCAGGCGCTCCTGGTAAGGAAGATGCCTTCTCAAATAAGGAAAAAGAAGAAGACAAAGAAGAATACAATAAGCAAGGCAATAGCCGATTTCATTGCCGGAAAGGAGGCTTTCCAGACTCCAGCCTTCCCGCTGGTATTTGGCGTAGTAAGAGGCATAGTCTATTTGTGAAAGATCCAGTGGAGCGGTAATGTTCAGCTTGGACTTTTGGGTATAATAATGCAGAAAAGGAACAAGAAATCCCAAATTGAGTGGTAAGACGCAAAGGATCGTCTTACCGAGCTGGAGCATAACCTGTCGGGTAAAGAGCTTTTTGACAGAGAAAGCGGCCCACAGGATTGTGATAAAGGCAAATAAAAAGCAGCTTATGATATGGGTCTGCAGAATACCGGTGTATCCAATGACAAGGTAAATCCATGCATGGGACGAATGGGACTGCTGTTTTGCATCAGAAAAGAGCAGATACAGGCCGGTGATGATCAAAGGATAGAAAAGTATCGCGGATGCGCAGCCGATCTGCGGAGCACCATACAAGGTCATCATCCGATAGAGGTTGGCACAATACAAAACAGTGCAGGTAAAGGCGGCAAGACGGTTTCTGGAGAGTCTGCAAAGACAGTGATAGGTGACCAGAATGGTTGCCAGATTCAAAAAGAAAAGAAAGATTTTAAAGCTTTCTTCGATCGAATATCCACATAAACGTAAAAGTGCCGGAAAATAGAGCATAAAATCCCCATAAAAGACAGAGACAGGATAGCCATATCCATTCAGCCATCCGGGCTGTATTTTAACGGGAAATTGTCCGGACAGGAGTCCTTCGTAAAGCCCCTCAACACGCATCAGATGAAAGGTAAGATCCACTCCGTTTGAAAGACCACGGCGAAACAGTGGGATACTCAGCAGGAGTGTCAAAAAGAGCAGACCACCCCAGAGAACACCTGCAAGCCTGGTGTGGGACCTGTAATAATAAAAAAGACTAAGCCCCCAAAAATCTGCGGACAGAAGAAAAAGCAAAAGAGTACAAAGACTCCGGACGCAGGTCAGGGGAGATTTTTGCAGGGAGAAGGAATCTATCTGCACGGAGTCATTTTCGGAAGCATCCCCGGTAAGCCGGGCATAGAAATAAACAGAGGCTGTGTCCGGAGCATAAATCCGGGATGTCTGACTGGTTGTCTGTGAATTCAGGTCAGCTTCATAGAGATATTTTACTTTATCGCGCGTATGGAGATAGGAGATGCCTGCCTTGGCGTTTGGAGTGGCTGTGTAATTAACGGTAAAATGGTAGACACCTTTGGACAAGGTAAAGGCCGGAGATGCCAGATCGGACAGCTCGCTTGCCGTAAAGGAGATGGCAGAGGCTGTTTTACGATATTGATGAACCTGAAAAATGCCCCAGCAAAGACAGAGCAGTAATTCGATTCCCAATAGATAACAGAGTATTTTACGGACTGATAAAGCAGCTTTTTGTCTTAGGGTATTCATATAAATCCTCATTTCTGTGAACCTTCTTTGCACACTAAGAGATTCTAACACATGGGGAGAAAGAGTTCTATATAAACATGATAAAGTATGCTATAATAAAACTCGGTCTTGACGCATTGCGTAGGCAAAGTATAAAAAGCAGTGTTGTAGAAACGAGGTTATTTATGATAGGTCTGATTTTCTGGCTGGTTCTGATTCCGTTCTGTATCGGACTGGCACCGGCTTTTTTATTAGAACCGCACAGGCGCAGCCCGGGGATCGTATTTCTGGGAGGCTATTTCCTGATGTGGGCGGTATTCGAGATTACCTGCATCCCATGGGTGCTTATTTCCGGATATCACAACTTTACCAGAGCATGTGACTGTTTTATGGTTCTGGCAGTGCTGTGCGCTGTAGCCGGGATTCTGCTGTGGTATTACAATGGTAAAAAGGGCGGAAACAGTCTGCTGCGTGCGGAAATTTCCGGCAAGAGACAGAAAAGAACCCTGTTTAGCTGGGGAGTATGGCTTCTTTTTCTGGTGCTGTTAGGGTTTCAGATTTATAAAGCGCTTGCTTACGCTTCTTTTGATGGGGACGATGCCTATTATGTAGTGGAGTCTCTTATCGCACAGCAGTCAGATACCATGTATACGAGGCTGCCCTACACAGGGAGAGCTACAAGTCTGGATATCCGGCATGCGCTGGCGGTTTTTCCGATGTGGGTGGCATTTATAGCCGTGCAGGGCAATATTCACGCAACGATTGTGTCCCATATGGTAATGCCGGTTGTTCTGATGGGCCTGGCCTATCTTCTTTATTTTGAGATAGCCAGATGCCTTTTTAAGGACAGAGAACAGCGGGCAATGTTTATGGTTGTGATAGCAATGTTTCAGATTTTCGGGAATGTCTCTATTTATACCAATGAGACATTTTTCCTGACCAGAACCTGGCAGGGGAAGGCAGTTGCGGGAAGTCTGGTTATTCCGGCCATCGTCTGGATGTTTCTGTGCCTGTTTGGCAGGGAAAAGGAGAATGGCAGAGCAGACCGGGGACTTTGGCTTTTGCTCGTGTGTATCAATATGACTGCGGGAATATGCAGTTCTATCGCAGTTTTTCTGATCTCACTGTTTATTGCGGTCTCGGCATTTGTACTTATGATCGCCCGGCGTGATTTTAAGGTTGTGCTGCGGCTGGGAGCTGTCTGTATTCCGAATGTGCTTTATATGGGACTCTATTTTCTGATCGGACATACATCACTCTGGCAGTATTTTCTGTAAAATAGATTCGGGAAAGGAATGTCGTATGTGGGGCATTTTTTTGGAAAGCGTTGTCATCTTTAAAAATTACATGGGGTTTCATGAGCATGGATATCTGGCATTTCTGTATCTGGCGGTGCTGATCTGGCTGTGGGTGTCAGAGAAGGATAAGACAAAGCGCGTATTGTTTGTCTATGTGCCGACGTTGCTTCTGTTCCTGTTTTTCTGTCCGGTGTTCCGTAAGCTGTTTGTGGCGGTGCTGGATGATTCGGAGACCTATTACAGACTTTTGTGGCTGTTGCAGATGAGTCTTGTCAGCGCATATGGACTGATCAGGCTGTGTGGCAGACACAGGAAACTGGGGCTGGCAGCGATCTGTGCGGTGATCATTGTTGCGGGAAATTATGTTTATGACAGTGAACATATTACCAAAGCGGAGAATCCCTATCATCTGCCACAGACAGCAGTGGAGATCGCAGAAGTCATAAAGCCCGAAGAGGGCTATACAATGGCGCTTGTGCCGGCGGATCTGGTCTATTATATCCGGCAGTACGATTCGGACATCACGATGCCCTATGGCAGAGAGATGCTGATTGCAAGATGGGCTTACTACAATGCCATGTATGAGGCTATGGAGGAGGCAGATGTGATCGACACGGATACCTTTGTGGAGTTGACGAGGGAAAACCGGTGCAATTATGTGGTGCTGAAGGAAGATCGTCAGACGGATGAACCGTTGACGGATTATGGCTTTGAAAAATACGGTCAGGTCGAGGAATATATTATCTACAAAGATATGATCCTTGAATGATCTTCACAGGAGTAAGGGGATATGCTTTTTAATTCCTATATTTTTATTTTCGTGTTTTTTCCGTGCTGTCTGCTTTTCTGTTATGGGCTGTTAAAGCTCGATAAACCGGTGGCAGCCAAAGTGTTTCTGGTGGGAATGTCCTTCTGGTTTTACGGATATTTTAATATTTCCTATCTGCTGATCATGATGGGAAGTATTGCGCTCAATTACCTGTTCCACCGGATTCTTTCGAACTATCCGAAAAAGTGGCTGATGGTGACAGCGGTGACCGGGAACCTTGCGATTTTGTTCTATTTCAAATATTATGATTTCTTTGTATCTACGGTAAATGGTGTGTTTGATACTTCTTTTGCGCTGAAACATATCCTTCTTCCGCTCGGGATCAGTTTTTTTACCTTTCAGCAGATTTCCTTTGTGGTCGATACGTACCGGGGAGAGATCAGGGATTGCGGTCTGGTAGATTATGCTCTTTTTGTGTCGTTCTTCCCACAGCTGATCGCCGGCCCGATCGTGAATCATGAGGAAATGCTTCCACAGTTTGCAAATCTGGGAAGATTGCCGCAGGATGCGGAGAGCAGGGAGCAGTTCTGGAACCGCTTTGGACGTGGAGCAGCTCTTTTTATCCTGGGACTTGCAAAAAAGGTACTGATTGCAGATACGCTTGGTCAGGGAGTCGATTACGGATATGCCAATATCGGAATGCTCGGCAGATGGGATGCTGTCATCGTGATCATCTCTTATGCGTTCCAGTTGTATTTTGATTTCAGCGGGTACTGCGATATGGCACGCGGTATCGGCAGTATGCTGGGAATTGAGATCCCGAAGAACTTTGAGTCACCTTACCAGGCAGTGAATATCGTGGATTTCTGGAAACGCTGGCATATTACGCTGAACAGATTTTTTACAAAATATGTGTATATACCGCTGGGTGGAAACCGCAAGGGGGCAGTCCGGATGTACCGGAATCTGCTGATCGTTTTCCTACTGAGTGGACTGTGGCACGGAGCAGGCTGGAACTTTATTGTATGGGGAATGCTGCATGGAATCCTGTATGTGATCACACGATTTGTACAGAGAAGGACGAAAGTGCGTTCCAAAGGAATTATGACATATGTGTCCCGCATCCTGCTGTTTGTCTATGTCAGTGTTGCGTGGGTATTTTTCAGGGCACCGGACGTTTCACAGGCAATAGAGCTGCTGCGGAGAGTTGGAGTGGGAGCGGGCAGTTTGTCTATGGATCTTGCAGAATGTTTTCAGATGGATGAATTCTGGTATGTGCTCAAGGTTCTGCATCTGGATTTCATGGCCTTTAGCCGGTATATTCTGATGTTTGCAGCATTGTTGGTGAGCGGATACCTTTCAATGATCGGGCTGGATGCGGCTGCACGGACAGAGAAAATGAAATACAGGACAGCATCGGCAGTTTTGCTTGGCGGAATACTGGTCTGGTGTATTCTGACATTTTCCAAAGTCAGTACTTTCCTGTATTTCAACTTTTAGCAAGGATTATTTGAAAAGGAGTTTTGACCATGAGCCATATGAAAAAATGGGTGCTGACAGCGATTGCTACAGCGGCAGCACTTCTTGTGGGAACGGCAGCGCTGGTGGTCTGGGTAGATCCATTCTTTCAGTATCATAAGCCATTGAGCGGCTTTCCCTATCTGGTGGACAATCAGCTCAGCCAGAATCCGGGAATGGCGAAGCATATGACATATGACAGTGTGATTCTGGGGTCCTCGATGACGGTCAATTTTAATACAAACTGGTTTGCGCAGGAGATGGGCCTCAATACGATCAAACTGAATTACAGCGGTGCCTATCCGAAGGATCAGGCTAATATTATGGAACGGATCTTTTCGAGTGATAATCAGGTGAAGGCTGTGTTTCTCGGAGTGGATGTGATGACATATACCGGGGATGTGGAGGAGACAAAATATCCCATTCCGTCCTATCTGTATGATGATTCGGTATGGAACGATGCACAGTATCTGTGGAATAAGGATGTTCTGCTGAATTATATTCTGCGTCCGCTGGCTGACCCTGACAAGACAGACCTGGCTACTGTATATGAAAGCTGGTGGACGGATGAGTATTATAATATCCAGTGGGTCATGCACAACTATGAAAGACCGGAACGTGTGGAAGAAAAGACACCGGAAAATGCGTATCTGGAGAGTGTGAAACAGAATCTACAGACAAATATCTGTCCGTTTATTGAGAACAATCCGGATACAACGTTTTATATTTTTTTCCCGCCCTACAGCATTTTGTACTGGAATGATGTGATGAGTGAGAATCATCTGGAGGCAACGATGGCAGAGTACCGCTATATTGTGGAAACGATGCTTACGTATGAGAATGTACGCGTGTTTTATTTCCCGAATCAGGAATGGATCGTGACAGACCTGAACAATTATGCAGATTATTCCCATTATCATAAAGATATCAATCACTATATGACGAAATGCTTCGCATCAGGGGAATGTGAAATCAAAAATCTTGAGCAGATGGATGCAGCGCAGAAGAAGATGAAAGAAATCATAGACCGGTTTGACTATGAGGCGCTGTTTGAACAAGAGTGGTAAAAAGATATTTGAAAAGCTGCCTTGCGGCAGCTTTTCGCTTTTTTAGAGTTATTCAGCATCCTGAACAGTTAGCTCAGGGAAAATACATTCTGTGAAGCGTCTGGCCAGAAGCTCTCTGCCGGCATCGTTCAGATGGATATAATCGGTCATATAATCCAGATAGTTATCTTCGTTGATAGAGCCGTAGAAGTTATCGATGAAGGATGCGCCGCAGTCGCTGGCAGCGTCTAACTCTTTCTGGAGATAGTGGCTTAAAGTTCCGTTTCCAAGGTCAACCCGGTCACCGTTTTCGAAATTACCTTCTTCGTTGATAGTGTGGCAGAAGGTATGTGACATCACGACAAAACGGATGTGAGGATAAGCAGCCTGCATGGCGTTGATTCCTTCACGAAGTGCTCCGGTGTAAGTAATGATGGACTCCGGGGCGTTGGGGTCGTCACAGGGACGTTTATTGATGTAGTCGCTGCCATCATACATAATGCAGACGATATCGACGGCGTTCATATCAAGTCCTTCCAACATGGCGGTTGTCTTGGGAAAGGCTTCGTCATAGCTGTAGGTTGCCGCCTGCTTCATCAGATCAAAATCGCCGCTTGCCAGAGCGTCAGCCACATAGGAGAAAGAGAAAGCATCGAGAATATAGCCGTCATTGTAGCTTTCGTACTGTGCTGCCATAGTAGTTCCGGTAAAGGCACCGTTGTATACGGTAGCACCGGTCTTGGCAGCAATCTGCTCAGCCAGTCCGCCTTCGCCCTGATCCAGGGAAAACGGGTCATCACCGAGACACAGGATGGTAGTGACACCATCATCCTCGTGGCCTTCAAGCCTGTCCGGTGCGAGCGGAATGATGTTGTCCATAGCCTCTACATCGAATGCGTCGGTCTGTACCGACGGATCATAGCCGGATGGTGTTCCTCTGTTCCATATATAAAGACGGACGGCAATGATACCCACGATAAGAACAATGCCTGCAAGCAGGATCAGGTGAATGTTGATACGACCGCCCTTGGGGGCATCATTTGAAAGGCTGCTTTCGTCTACTTCGGTTTCTGGTTTATTGTTCTGTTTCATAATCTCCTCCGATTTGCAAAATCACGTGTGATTATTCAGCACTTCTTTTGCAAGATCGTCTTACAGGACTTTATTGCTGTGTATCCGATTTGCATGGCGCTGAATAGTATTATTTTACTATGGATTCTGGTAAAAATCCATGAATATCCGTTAAAGTTTAAAAATGTTTAAGAATTGCACAAAAAAGTGCTTCCGCAGATAGGATTTTGCGGAAACACTTTTTTGTATGATTGGCTACGATCAGCCCATAGATACAGCGTGTTCCATCGAGGTTCTTTCCGGAAGGACATAAAGCTCCTTATACCATTTGCTGTACTTGTACATACGATAGGTGGTGCTTAATTTGCCAAGCTCCTTGTCGTTTGCACAGACTGCCGCAAAATGGCTGCGCTGTTCCTGGCCCATAGAAACGTAATCCATATAGGAAATTTTGAGCTCTGTGATTTCCTTATGGCATTTAGGGCAGGACTGCTTATGCCCATTGAGCATATAGATCCGATGGCAACACTTACAATAATGCATGTACATCATGAAAAATTCCCCTTTTCTCATAAACATTGTTGAAATTGTAATGTTGCTCTTACATTGTGTCAGTTGTTGGGGACAAAGTCAAGCGTATTATCCCGGAAAATGGCAAAATGAGCGGTGTTAAGTATCGCGTAGAATGAAAAAATGACAGAATCTGGAAGCGGGGGGTGTAATTCCAAATAACCTTGCTGAGCCTATTTGATTATGCTACAATAGCAAAAGGTGGACACATTTGAGAAGAATGTCTTTAAACTGTGTAAGGAAAGGTTTTTACGGTAGTTATGAAGAATGATAATAGAGGAAAAAAGGATAGCAGCCGGCGTAAGGTGATACGGCTGGAGGAGATCCTGGAAGATAAAGAACGGTTTGACGAGGAGGATGAGGATAACGTAACGGACGATACACTGGAATTCCTGAGCCTGGACGATGAAACGATAGAGGCTTACGAGAAAAATAAAAAGCACAGTAAGCGTAAAGTATATGAAGAGGACGATGAATCCGACTACGAGGACGAGGACTACGAAGAGGATGATGACGCCGATTACGAGGATGAAGACTACGAAGAGGATGATGACGCCGACTACGAGGACGAAGACTACGAAGAGGATGATGAATCCGACTACGAGGACGAGAACTACGAAGAGGACGATGAATCCGATTACGAGGACGAAGACTACGAAGAGGATGATGAATCCGATTACGAGGACGAGGACTACGAAGAGGATGATGACACCGATTACGAGGACGAAGACTACGAAGAGGATGATGAATCCGACTATGAGGACGAAGATTACGAAGAGGACGATGACGCCGATTATGAGGATGACGATTACGAAGATGATGACGAGGATGAGTATGATTACGGTTATGATGAGCCGGAGACATTTGGTGAAAAAATATCGTATTTCCTGACACATTTAAGCACCCTGGATATGGTGGTGGCCATGCTTGGCATTCTGGTGGTAGTAGGAGCGTGTGTCACAGGAGGAATCTATGCGCATGCAAAGACGACCGAGAAACAGGTGGCGGCTTTTGCCGAGATCGGAAACCAGCTTGGCGGTGTGACAGTGATCGGGGAAAGCGGACTGGATGCCGTGGCACAGGCAGCTATGACTGCCGTGCAGGAAGAAGAGATAGAGCTTGCGCAGGAAGAGGAAAACGAAAAGGATGACAAGCTGATTACGGTCAATCTGAATATCACTTCGATCCAGTCAGATATCAAAGTAAAGTTTGTCAATCAGAAAACCGGAAAGCTTATTGGAAGTGTACCTTTTGTGGTCTCTGTATCCGGTGGGAAAAAGGATTTCGAGATGAAGGATGATGACAAGGACGGAATCATCCATCAGACCGGCGTGGCAGCCGGTACCTATAAGGTGCTTGTCAAGGCACTGGAGGGAGAACAGTACAAAGATTATCTGCTTCCGTCATCGGCGAGCAGTGTGACAGTAAGTGATCAGATCGCTTACAAAAAAGTAGATGTGGCAGACGAGGTAAAGACAGAGGCAGAAGTCAATGTCGCTGCGGAGGATACGGCAGTACAGGATACAGCACAGGAATCCTCTCTGACAGATACGGTTGAGTGGGTGGAATCCACCAAGACAGAGATGGAAGGCGATGGCAATACCTCCTATGAGGCGGTTGATAAGAAGACGATCACGGATCCGTGGACGGTCAGCAGTACTTTCCAGAAAATGGTGAGCACAAATCCGGAGGGAGAGAACAGTAATACGGGAGAGGGTGGAACTACATCCGGGGACAGTACCGGAAACACTTCATCCGGCAGCACGGAGAATCCTTCATCGGGAAGCACGGGAACCCCTTCATCCGGCAGTACGGAGACGAAGGATTTCACGGTGAATATCAGCAACAGTTCCCTGAGTCTGGAACGCGGCAAGACGGCTACGCTGAGTGTATCGGTAGACGGTGTATCTGGATATAATGTCGACTGGAGTAGTTCGGACTCTTCGATCGCCACAGTGAGTGGAGGAACGGTTACGGCAAATGGTGTCGGCAGTGCGACGATCACAGCCAAGATTACGGCGGAAGGAAAAGAAAAATCCGCAACCTGTCAGGTGACTGTCACAGAGGAGCCAAAACCGGCAGAGATTACAGCAAGCATCAGCAGCAGTTCCCTGAGTCTGGAAAAGGGAAAAACAGGAAGCCTGAGCGTGAGTGTGAGCGGAGCTTCCTCCTACACAACAGAGTGGAGCAGTTCCAATACCTCAATCGCTACCGTAAAGGACGGAACAGTTACGGCGGTAGCAGCGGGAAGCGCGAAGATCACGGCAACCGTGAAATCCGGAAATGCAAGCAAAACAGTGGAATGTCAGGTGACGGTTACGGAGCCGAAGCCGGCAGATATCACGGTGAGCATCAGCAACAGCAGCATGAGCATCCTAAAAGGAAAAACGGGCAAACTCACGGTAAGCGTGAAAGGAAGTACATCCTATACAACAGAGTGGAGCAGCTCCAATACATCAATTGCAACGGTCAAGGACGGAACGGTTACGGCGGTAGCTGTCGGCAATGCTACGATTACGGCAAAGGTGAAATCCGGCAGCGTTGAGAAGTCTGTAACCTGTCAGGTGACAGTCACAGATGATCCGAATGCCATTAAGAAGGTGACGATCACCGGGGCAACAGAAGTGGCGATCGGCAAGACCATCACCCTGACGGCGACAACGGACCCTAAGGACGAAAAGGTGAAGTGGAGCAGCGACAATGAGAAGATCGCCAAGGTAGACGCCAACGGCGTTGTAACCGGCGTGGCGGAAGGAAGTGCCGTGATCAAGGTGGTGTGCGAGAAGAACACTAATATTACGGCGACCTACACGGTGAAGGTCAAAAAGGCTGTCAATGTAGATGGCAAGACCAAGCTGAAGGACAAGAACGGTAATCAGCTTTATTATAAAGAGGGGGACAGCTATAAAGAAGCAACCTACGACGATTACAAAAAGTATGATACGTTCTATAAAAAGTCTGTGAAATACCGCTATACGGGCTGGCAGACGATAGACGGTTCCACCTATTTCTTTGACAAAAACGGAAACTACGTGACAGGAGACCAGGTCATTCAGGGAGCAAAGTATTCCTTTGGAAGTGATGGCAAGCTGTCTTCCGGCTCCGGCTCAATGGGTATTGATGTTTCCAAGTGGAACGGCTCAATTGACTGGAATGCAGTTAAGAACTCAGGAGTTTCTTACGTAATTATCCGTTGCGGATATCGTGGTTCTTCGACGGGTGCACTGATCGAGGATCCGAAATTTAAGAGTAATATACAGGGAGCGAAGGCAGCAGGCCTTCAGGTTGGAGTGTACTTCTTCAGCCAGGCGGTCAATGAGGTAGAAGCCGTGGAGGAGGCTTCGATGGCACTCAATCTCGTGAAGGGATATGGGCTGAATTATCCGATCTTCCTGGATGTGGAATCCAGTGGCGGCCGTGGAGACGGAGTCAGCCGGGATACCAGAACGGCGGTCTGCAAGGCTTTCTGCGCAACCATACAGAATTCCGGATATGCTGCCGGAGTATATGCGAATAAGACCTGGTTTACAGAGATGATCAACACAGGCAGTCTGACAGGATATAAGATATGGCTGGCACAGTATGCGAGTGCACCGACCTACAAGGCAACACGGTATGATATGTGGCAGTATTCGTCCAAGGGTCAGGTGAGCGGCATTAAGGGAAATGTGGATATGAACATCAGCTATATGCACTAAGGCACTTGCATTTCCTCAAAAGATAAAGGATAATGTAACTATTCTGAATAGTTACATTATAAGTAGGATAAAAAACATAGCAGAAGAGAGGATTAATATGAGAACTTATCTTGTTACCGGAGGCGCGGGATTTATCGGCTCCAACTATATTCATTACATGTTCAAAAAGTATGATAATGACATCCGCATCATCAATGTGGATGTGCTGACCTATGCAGGTAATCTGGAGAATCTCAAGGACATAGAGGCAAGAGACAATTATACATTTATCAAGGCGGATATCTGCGACAGAGAGGCAATTTCGAAAATTTTTGCGGAAAATGATATTGACCGGGTGGTACATTTTGCGGCAGAGAGCCATGTGGACAGAAGCATCAAGAATCCGGAGATTTTTGTACAGACAAATGTGCTGGGAACGGCGATCATGCTCAACTGTGCCAAGAAAGCATGGGAGAACCCGGATGGAAGCTTTAAGGAAGGCAAGAAATTTCTGCATGTATCCACCGATGAGGTGTACGGCTCACTGGAAGAGGACGGAGGATATTTCTATGAGACGACTCCTTATGCACCGCACAGCCCATACTCCGCAAGTAAGGCAAGCTCGGATATGCTGGTGAAAGCGTACATGGATACCTACAAATTCCCGGCAAACATCACAAACTGTTCCAACAACTACGGACCTTATCAGTTCCCGGAGAAACTGATTCCGCTCATTATCAACAATGCGCTGCAGGGAAAGAAGC
>CAKRPS010000044.1 GCA_934385475.1 uncultured Lachnospiraceae bacterium
GAGCTGCTGACGGGAATCGGACCCGTGACCTCCGCACTACCAATGCGACGCTCTACCGACTGAGCCACAGCAGCATGCTGACAGAAGATCTTCTCTTTTGTCACCGTCTTGTAGTATATCATAGAGATTCCGGCTTTGTCAACTGTTTCTTCAACTTATTTTTCAGGCGTTGCAGAGCATTATCTGTCGATTTTTCATCCCGTCCAAGCACCTTCGCGATCTGCTGATATCCCATTCCGGTCAGGTACAGATCAAGCACCTGTTTTTCGAAAGCACTCAGCTCCCGTTCAATGATTTTTTCAAGCCGGTCCACGTTTTCCTGATCGATGATAAGATCCTCAGGGCTCTGCTCAAACTGCGCCGCCAGTACATTGATCAGCTCCTCTTCCTCTCCCTCGCGGCCTCCTGTGGAATTTGCATTCAGAGAGACATAGGTATTGAGCGGGATATGCTTCTGTCGTCTGGAGGCCTGTACCGCTGTGTACATCTGTCTGGACACGCACAGATCCGCAAAGGTTGCAAAGCTGGCGTCGCGGCCACAGTCATAGTCCCGCAACGCCTTAAATAACCCTATCATTCCCTCCTGGATCAGATCATCATTGTCTGCTCCAAGGATATACATGGACTTGGCCTTATTTCTGACCAGTCCTTTATATTTATCCATAAGATAGTCCGTGATGCTGCTTTCTCCATCGCGCAGGCGTTCCAGGAGCTCCTCATCCCGGCATCTGGTATACTCTTCCTTCATGAACCTTTCATACTCCTCTGTTTCCTCTCAGGGGCTTACTGTCTTACCAGCTCCGCCGCAAAATGCTCTGCCAGTATCTGATACCCGTCCGGATTACAGTGCACACCGTCTGGCATATATTCCTCCACAATGTCCGCATCATGACTATCGAGGATATTAGAATTGTAAAGATCCACCACCTCAAACCCATACTCTGTCGCCAGTGTTCTGATCACATCGGCAAAATCCTTCTGGGGAAGCAGATAATCTCTCTCGCTTCTAAGATAGTCATGCAGGATATTGGGCAGAGGTGTTGCAAAGTAAACCTTGGCATCCGGATAATCATGCATAATTCCCTGCATCAATTCGTCCAGATCACCGCAGAAGGTTCTCGGAGTCCTGTCTCTTAGATTTCCGAATTCTTCATCAGAGACGCAGAAGCCATCATTGGTTCCTCCCATAACTATGATAATATCCGTATCTTCCGGAATATCCCGGTAACGGTCAACAAAAGCATCTGCCCAGTAACGTCCAATGGACGAACCTCCTATTCCGAGGTTATACACCTCCTGTGCATGCAATAATTCCTTCATTTTAGCTGGATACGAATACTGTTGATAGTCTTCCATGGAATCCAGATTAGCCGCTGCCGTAATACTATCCCCCAGACACGCTATCTTTGTCTGGGAAAAGTCCTTCTTATTCTCTGCAATAAATTCCCGGTCCGACTGATTGACTTCCAGAGTCTCCTGCAGGGATGTTCTGTACTGTCTGCGTTCCTCCAGCGTCATCTCGGGCTGCACATAAATCGCACGCCATGGATCAAAAATACTGCTGTCCGTCATCGTTCCGTCATAGTAATTGAGTTCCCCGTTCGGAAGCCTGTTGCCAGAAAGTGAATTGTCAGAGATGCCATTCCCTGATATGCTGTTTCCTGAAATGTCATTATCGGAAATTCCACTCCAGAATGGCCACAAAAAGTCACTTGAAATAGTTTCATTTTCGGAAATGGTACTATTATCTGAGATACTCTCCTGATCGTTTCCGGAAACACTCTCATTTCCGGACACTGTCTCATTGCCAGACTCACTCAGCTGTGCAAGTTCTTCTTCAGAGAACATTCCTTCCTCCGGCAGCGGAGTCTCGTCTCCCTGCCTGTCATTGCCGGGTTGTATCACCTGTTCTTCTCCCTGCACAGGTGCCTGTCCATTGTTGATCTGCTCAATAAATGCAGCTAGCTTCTCTTTCTCCGGAAGGAGTTCTTCAATTTCCTTCTGCATCTCCTGCACGCGGTTTTGTGCCTCCGCGTTCCGCGCCATGATTTCAGCCGATACCCGCTCTTCCTGTATGATCTCCAGTTGCCTTTCTTCCATCCGCCTCTGGTACAGCTTCATACCGCCGGTCAATGCAAGTCCTCCTGCACACAGGAGGAATATCATCAAACATATCTGTTTTATTTTTCTCATTGCAGTCTCTGCCTTACGATTTCATAGGCCAAAACCCCGGCTGCCACCGAGGCGTTCAGAGAGTCAATATCTCCCTTCATGGGAATCGACGCAATAAAGTCACATTTTTCCTTTACAAGCCGTCCCACACCATTTCCTTCATTTCCGATCACAAGACCGATCGGCCCTTTCAGATCCAGTTGATACATGCTGGTGCCACCCATATCTGCACAGACAAACCAGAGTCCTTCTTTCTTCAATTCCTCTATTGTCTGCCCCAGATTAGTCACCTTGGCAACCGGCGTGTAGTTAAGCGCTCCGGCAGATGCCTTGGCAACCGTCGCCGTCAATCCGACCGCTCTGTTCTTGGGTATGATCACCCCATGTGCCCCGGCAAGATTCGCCGTACGGATAATAGCCCCCAGATTGTGCGGGTCTTCAATATTATCCAGGAGAAAGACAAAGGGCGGTTCTCCCTTTTCCTTCGCCTTTTGCAGAATATCTTCAACCCGGGCATACTCATAAGCCGCCGCACTTGCGATGACCCCCTGATGCTTTCCGGTTTCCGACATCTGATCCAGACGTTCCTTCGTGACATATTTGATCAGGCTTCCATGTCTGGTTGCCTCTCTTTTGATCGAAAGGATTGGTCCATCCTGACATCCATCCAGCACATAAAGCTTGTCTATTGTCCGGCCGGAACGAAAAGCCTCCAGAACCGCATTGCGTCCTTCGATCGTAAACTCCGTATGTTCCATTATTTTCCTCACTTACTATATATTCATTTCCAGCTTTTCCAGCCCTTTTTTGATCAGCTCCAACATTCTTTCCTGTTGTCCCTGCAGATACAGATAACCGCACAGGGCCTCCAGCCCCGTTGCCTTCCGGTATTCGATGATGGAAGCGTTCTTGGCTGCAGTATAGGATTTGGCATTTCTGCCACGACGGCATACCGATGCCTCCTCCTCTGTCAGTTCTTCCTCCAGGGCATCGACCATTCTGGCCTGCACTCTCGCGTTCACATATCCTATCGTCTTTTTATGAAGATTGTTGGCAGAACGGTTCCCCCTCTCCACCACGATCGTCCGGATGACCAGATCGTAGATGGCATCCCCGATATAAGCGAGCGTAAGGGGCGAATAGGTCCGGATATCCACCTCACTGCACGCAAAGCTCTGTTTGATGGCCTCCAGAATCGTTATGCTCTCTTCCATTTTACTCCTTCTCTTGTGTCCTCCAGCAAAATTCCCTGTGCAAGCAGGGTATCCCGGATTTCATCCGCACGTGCAAAGTTCTTCGCCTTACGTGCCTCCTGTCTTTCCTGAATCAGCTCTTCGATCTGGGTATCCAGAATCTCTTCTTTCTTCTCCACGATCAGACCGCAGATATCGGCAAGCATGATAATCTCCTCTTTCAATGCCTGTACAAAAGCCTTTGAGGAAGTCTCCGTCGCATTGGTATTTGCAAATTTCACCAGTTCGAAAATAGCGGTTACAGCATCTGCCGTATTGAAATCATCATCCATGGCCTCATCAAAGGCTGTGATGAATCCTTTGGCTTCCTGTAGCAGCTTTTCTTCCTCCTCCGTCAATTCTCCCTGTGCGCTCTTTAACAGGAAGTTCAGGTTTTCTACACTGGTGACGATCCGGTTCAGGCCATTCTTGGCTGCTTCCATCAGATCCGCGCTGAAATTCAGCGGACTTCTGTAATGTGCTGACAGCATGAAAAATCTGAGAACCTGTAAATCATACTTCTCTGCAATATCTCTCACCGTAAAGAAGTTGCCAAGTGACTTGGACATCTTCTTATTGTCAATATTCAAAAATCCGTTGTGCAGCCAGTATTTTGCAAACGGCTTGCCGTTAGCAGCCTCTGACTGTGCGATCTCATTTTCATGGTGCGGGAAAATCAGATCCTCCCCGCCGGCATGAATGTCAATCTCATCGCCCAGATATTTCTTGCTCATGACAGAGCACTCAATATGCCAGCCCGGACGTCCCTGGCACCAGGGTGACTCCCAGTAAGGCTCTCCCTCCTTCTTCGGTTTCCAGAGCACGAAGTCAAGCGGGTCCTGCTTCTGATCTTCTCCGGAAACGAGAAGTGAACGGTTACCGCTTCTGAGGTCATCCAGATTTTTGTGTGACAGCTTTCCGTATTCCTTAAAGCTTCTGGTCTTGTAATATACTGTTCCGTCCGCTGCGACATAGGCATATCCCTTGTCGATCAGCGTCTTTATCATTTCGATCATTCCGTCAATTTCTTTTGTTGCCTGCGGATGTGTCGTAGCCGGCTTGACATTCAGCGCTTCCATATCCTTCTTGCACTCTGCAATATAGCGCTCGGAAATCACAGAAGGATCTACCCCTTCCTCGTTTGCTTTCTTGATGATCTTGTCATCGACATCCGTAAAGTTGGAAACATAGTTTACGTCATAGCCCTTATGCTCCATGTATCTTCTTACTGTATCAAAAACGATCATCGGTCTTGCATTTCCGATATGGATCAGGTTATATACCGTCGGCCCGCAGACATACATGCTTACCTTGCCTTCCTGCAACGGTACAAACTCTTCTTTTTTTCTGGAAAGTGTGTTAAATAACTTCATCTTCAATACTCCTCTCTATTTCTCTGCCTTCAGTGTCTTTAATTCCCGCTCAAGATCTAACAGCCGGTTTGTCAGCTCCGCATTGGCTCTTTGCAGGCCCATGATATCCTCACGAACCGGGTCAGGCAGATCCACCTGATCCAGTTCTTCCTGCGGCAGCGCCTTGTTGTTGCGCTTGACTACACGTCCCGGCACACCCACAACTGTAGAATTCGGAGGAACCTCCTCCAGAACCACGCTTCCGGCTCCTATCTTACTATTATCGCCGATTTTAAAGGAACCAAGCACTTTGGCTCCTGTACTGATCATCACGTTGTTGCCGACGGTCGGATGTCTCTTGCCCTGCTCCTTGCCGGTTCCTCCAAGTGTTACTCCTTGATACAACGTTACGTTGTCTCCTATGATACTGGTTTCTCCGATGATCACACCGTTACCGTGATCAATAAACAGTCCCTTTCCAATCTGTGCACCCGGATGGATCTCAATTCCGGTTTTGCGCACCCCTCTCTGGGATACCCATCTCGCCCAGAAATAATGATGTTTCAGATACAGCTTATGTGCCACACGGTAATATAACATCACCTTAAAACTCGGGTACAGAAAGACCTCCATATCCGAATGGATGGCAGGGTCTCTCTCTCGTATAATACGGATCTCTTCTTTAATACTGCTGATGAAACCCATGACGTGCTCCTTTCTCATTATTATAACAGTGCCACGATACGTGCTGCGTATCTCTCCCTGATCTACGATCGTCAAAACAAAAAGCCGCCGATTTTCGCTCTCTTCCTCTTTGGAATTAGAGACGAAAAAATCCGCGGTTCCACTCTACTTAAAAAATGCTACTGCACTCTTTCTCTCATGCCCTCTATCGGTGGCTGACCGGGTCAGGTTACACAGGTCACATTCGACACCCTTCTCCCGACCAGACTCCCGGGTGCACTTCACCTTTTCTTTCTGAGGATTGCTTACAGCCGGTGACAATCCATCTCTGCCATTCCAAAAAAGCTACTCTACCCGTTCCCTGTCTTCGTTCTTATGCTTATAGAATATGCAAAAGATTGGATTTTGTCAACCCTTTTACTCGCACTCCACCATCCGGTATCCCACACCGATCTCTGTGAAGATATACTGTGGGTCTGCCGGGTTCACTTCCAGTTTTCTCCGGATATTTGCCATGTTCACCCTGAGTATCCTGTTGTTGCTGTCCGTGTACGGTCCCCATACATGGGAAAGCAGCGCATCATAGGTAACAACACACCCTGCATTCTGGGACAGAAACGTCAGGATCTTATACTCGATCTGTGTAAAATGCAGAATCTCCCCCTTGAGTGTAATGACATGCTTATCATAATCGATCACCAGATCACCCGCCTTGTACTGAGGTGTTTCTCCCTCCACAAAGCTCTTGCTCTGTGACGCATGGCGGAGAGATGTCCGGATTCTCGCCAGCAGTTCAGAGGTTCCAAAAGGCTTGGTAATATAATCATCTGCCCCCGCATCCAGCGCATCCACCTTTTCCTTTTCCTGGCTCCTCGCTGAAATGACAATGATCGGTATATTCGTCCAGCTTCGCAGTTTCCGGATCACTTCCATCCCATCCATATCCGGAAGTCCCAAATCGAGCAGAATCAGATCCGGGCACAGGGAAGCCGCAAGTGCCAGTCCACTCTGCGCCGTCAGAACAAAATCTACCTTATAAGACTGTGCTCTCAAAGATGTTGCTATGAAATTGCAGATATTTCTTTCGTCCTCAATCAAAAGGATCTGCTTTCTGATCACGTTATTTCCGCTCATATCAGACGGTACCTTTCTCTTCCTCTGTACTACTCTTCGGCAGGATGAAATAAAATTCGGCTCCCTGCTCATGATTTACTACATTGATCATACCCCCATGGGCGTGGATGATCGTCTTACAAATGGACAGACCGATTCCGATTCCCCTGCTGGAATCTGACCGTTCATTCCCACTGTAGGGCATACCGTCAAAGATTGTCTCCATCCTCTCCGGTGCAATTCCGATGCCGAAATCCCTCACGTGAAAGGATGCTGCATCCGCATGCTCCTGCACATAACACAGGATCGGTTTTGTGCTGTGCGCATGTACTAACGCATTCTCAAGCAGATTGATCAAAACCTGCTCAATCAAAACAGCATCCATCGGTATCATCAGAAAAGACTCCGGCACAGACACCTCGATCTGTGCATCCGGAATCCTTTTTTTGATCCTCTGGATGGCTGCTGCCATAACTTCTTCTACCAATTCTTCCGTCTTTTTAACTTTCGTTTCCTTGTTCTGGATTCTTGTTACTGTCAGCAGGTTCTCAACCATGTTGAGCAGCCAGACAGCATCCTCCTGCACCTGTCCGATCATCGCGCTTTTCTCTTCCTCAGACAGGATATCACGGTTTTCCAGATAAGAGGAACTGGAACCTAATATCGTTGTCAGAGGCGTTCTCAGATCATGGGAGATCGCACGCAGCAGATTGGCACGCATCTTCTCCTTCTCTGCCTCTGCAAGCTGCCTGTCCCTCTCGGCAATAATCTGTGACTGCTGTTTCATGTGCGCTGTCATTGTACTCGTGAGAAGTGTCACTGCCAGCATCTCAAGAAACGTGATCGGATATCCCGTCAAAGTAAAATTCAACGCAAAGAACGGGTAAGTGAACAGGTAATTCACACAGATAACTGCCACCAGCGACGCTACGATTCCGTACAGATATCCATCCGTCAGACGGACAATCAGAAAAAGCGCCAGTATGTAAATCAGGGCAATGTTGGCCGTATTTCCCGGTACCAGAATAAACAAACCGTAGGACGCTATCGTTGCGACCAGCATTCCCAGTACCGTAATGAGCCAAAACCATATTTTTTTCTTCACGTTGTTCCCCTTTTTAACGAACCATTTCTAGTCGTTCATAGATATTCCGTATTTTAAATGTCTGTAGAATTTCCATACAATAATTGCCGGCATTGCAAACAGCAAATATAAGCTGCTGAGAATTCCTGCTGCTCCACCGATAATACAAATAACCCAAAGTCCTGCACTCATTATTCCATCCTCCATACAATCGTTCTTTTGTTCGCCCGGCATCACTTTCTGCAAGCGCAAAACCATTGTAAATATTTTTACAGAGTCAGGATATAGAACTTTGGCCTTCTTAACACAAGTCTAGCATCACATTAGCATTTTCTTAACACATCACTGTCTTTTCGGGCAGCCGCCACAGCCACCGCAGCCTCTGGCGTTCACATCCTCGCTGTACAGCTCCCGCGGAGTTGCCAGCATACAAATGGCCTGCGCCGAGATTCCTTCTCCGCTTCCGGTAAAGCCAAGTCCCTCTTCCGTGGTAGCCTTGACATTGACCTGTGAGATATCGATCTGCAAAGTATCTGCAATGTTCTGGCGCATCTGATCGATATAAGGTTTCATTTTCGGAGCCTGCGCAATGATCGTCGCATCGATATTCTCGATCAGAAACGCTTCCTCTTCCAGCAATTCTCCCACACGTTCTAACAGCTTTAAGGAGTCCGCATCCTTGTAGGCACTGTCCGTATCCGGAAAATGCTTTCCGATATCTCCAAGCGCCGCCGCCCCCAACAGTGCATCCATAATAGCATGCAGAAGGACATCCGCATCCGAGTGTCCAAGCAGTCCCTTTTCATAAGGAATCTCTACTCCCCCAATAATACATTTTCTGTCATTCGCAAGACGATGTACGTCATAACCCATTCCAATTCTCATAAAGCCTCCTGTTTATCTTTCTACAAACTTCCCTTCTTTGCATAGTTCCTGTAAAACACAAACGACATTCCGGTGGCGATCGCCCATCCAAACGGCCAGGACAGCCAGATTCCTGTCGGTCCCCATACCGCTGAAAAAGCATAGGCGAGGATCACGCGCAGGATCAGATCGGTAAACGTCGATGCCATGAATTGTTTCATCTGCTCTGCCCCGCGCAGAGCACCGTCTGCCACCAGCTTCACAGCCACCACAAAATAAAATGGTGACACGATCTTCAGAAATTCCTTTCCCGTCTGCAGAGCGTTGCTTCCTGTGTCATCCATAAACAATAACAGCATGCTTCTGCCTGTTAAAAAGTACAACAGGGAAAAGGGAACTGCCACGCAGACAGCCATCTTCAGTCCTGTTTTGAATCCGTCCGAGATCCGCTCTTTTTTGCCGGCACCAATATTCTGTGCCGTAAAGCCGGACACCCCGTTCCCCAATGTAGTAAATCCGGTGATCACAAATGTATTCAGCTTGATCGCCGCCGAGTAACCCGCGATTACTCCGGAACCATAGGAATTGACTCTGCTTTGGATAAAAATATTCCCAATCGACACAAAGCTTTGCTGCAGGATACTCGGAATGGCAATACTTCCAATATTTCTGAGCAGTTCCCCTGAAAAGACTGGGGTTCTCCCTTCTGTCCGAATCTCTCCTATTCTTCTGCGAAATACCAGAAGGGAAAGTACACAGGCAACTCCTTGTGCCAGAAACGTCGCCCATGCCACACCGGCAACGCCCCATTGAAAGACCGAGACAAACACCAGATCCAGTATGATATTTCCCACGGAAGAACCGATCAGGAAATACAGAGGTGTCTTGGAATCTCCCAGAGAGTTAAACATTCCGGTCGTGATATTGTAGAGAAACAGGAACACAAAACCTCCAATATAAATACGAAGATATAATGCTCCATCTGCAAAAATATTATCCGGTGTCTGGATCAGCCGCATCATCGCCGGTGTGGTGAACAGCCCCACCACCGTCAGCAGTACAGATAGCACAAGTCCCGCGATCAACGTCGTCGAAACCGCTGTCCGGAGTTTGGAAAATTCCTTAGCTCCAAATAACTGTGAAATAACCACAGAACAGCCTATGTTGCTTCCCACTGCCACCGCCATGAAGATCATCGTGATCGGATAAGAAGCCCCCACTGCGGCAAGTGCATCCTCTCCCGCAAATTTTCCTGCGATCATACTGTCCGCAATGTTGTATAACTGCTGAAATACCACGCTGATAAACATTGGCAGTGTGTACCTGATCAATGTTTTCTGTGAGTCTCCTACTGTCAGATCCTGTATCATAGCTACACCTCATCCTATCCTTCTGCAGCCCGCACCTGCGGCGTGGGCTGTTTTAGCAACAGAAGAACCGGCACCCCTTCGGCACCGGTCCATTCATGTTAAGAATTACCTGTTCTTCTCATAGATAATGCGGAGTCCCTTCAACAGAAGGTCTTCATCCAGAATAATCTCTCTCCGGCAATGTGGAACAATCTTCTTGGCAAGACCACCCGTTGCAACCACGGTAGTCTTGCTTCCAAGCTCTTCCTCGATCCGGTCAATAATTCCATCCAGAGCAGCCGCACTGCTGTAAACAATTCCGCTCTGCATACAGTCGATCGTATTTCTGCCGATCACCTTTTTGGGGGCATCAATGCTGACTCCTGCAAGCAGAGACGCGTTGGCTGTCAACGCATCCAGGGAAACCCGCACACCCGGAAGGATCATTCCTCCCAGACATGCCTTCGTCCCGTCGATAACAGTCACCGTGGTGGCCGTTCCCATATCAATAATGATCTGCGGCACCGGATAACCTGCAATTCCCGCCACTGCTGCCGCCACGAGATCCGCTCCAACCTGTCCCGGCTGGTCCAGAAGGATGTTCAGTCCGGTTTTCACTCCCGGTCCGATCACCATTACCTTCTTATGCAGTATTTTCTCTGCCGCAAGGCGCGCAATGTTTGTGATCTGCGGCACTACAGAAGATATAATTCCACCCTCGATATCTGCGGGTTTGATCTTATAAATATCAAGAAGTGTTTTCATATCCACCGCATATTCGATCTCTGTCTTTGTCCTGACGGTAGACAGTCTCTCGATAAAAAGCGACTTCTCATTCTCGATACAGCCTATCACAATATTGGTGTTTCCTATATCAATCGCTAAAATCATTGCTTTTCCTTTCTTTCGTGCCGCACATGGCAATGGATCAGTCTGTCACCGTATTTTTGCCAACCTTGATGATCTGGACGATTGCAGAGCTGAGTACGATGTTGACTGCCATCTCGATCAGGAAATTGATTCCGACAAGCGCAAGGATCATATAAGCTCCTGCTGACGCATAACCGCTGGCTGCCGCCCACTCATTGATCGTAGGCATGAAAAATACAAGACATCCGAGAAGAAACACCCCTGTATTCACACAAGGACAAACCACCGCTGCCGCAACAACTGCCACAACTCTGTTCTTTGCTGCTAACAGACGATAGACAGCTCCTGCTGCAAGACCACACAGGATCCCCTTGGCAAGCACGGTGATAACCGTTCCCGGAACACTGATCGCCAGAAATGCCGCTGCATCCGTAATCAGCACGATCACTCCAAATACCAGGCCAAGCCATGCTCCTGCCTTCCATCCATAAAGGGCAGCCCCTACAACGATCGGCACCAGTACCAATGAGATATTAAAAATCCCCGATGGTCTGATAAATACCGCGAGAGCCTGCAATACAACAACGATTGCCGTAAGCAGCCCTACTCCTACGATGGTCTTTGTGTTACTTGTTTTCATATTCACTTTTCCTCCTTGTTATTATTCCCCTCCGTCTTTCCGGATGTTTCGTTTTCCATGGTCTTTTTCTGCTTCCGTCCCTCGGGTACAGTGCAGCTTCACCGGATTGGAAAATACCGGCATCCGTCTTCTTTGCAGAGATGGGATACAACACAATGTGCTACAGCGTGATTATAATGAAAATAAACCCTCTTGTCAAACGATTCCCACCGTGTATACTTAAAGAGTAGTGTATCCATAAAACAATTTTACAGAAGCGAGGTTCCTTATGACTGAATTAAAACCGATCAAAGAAGGAAAAGTACGTGAAATTTATGACAATGGCGACAGCCTCATCATGGTTGCCACAGACCGCATCAGCTGTTTCGATGTGATCCTGCACAACCAGGTAACCAAAAAGGGCACCGTACTCACACAGATGTCCAAATTCTGGTTTGACATGACACAGGATATCCTGCCAAATCACATGATATCCGTCGATGTAAATGATATGCCTGAATTTTTCCATCAGCAAAAATTCGACGGAAACAGCATGCTCTGCCGTAAGCTTACAATGCTTCCCGTAGAGTGTATCGTTCGCGGTTACATCACAGGAAGCGGCTGGGCCAGCTATCAGAAAAACGGTGCCGTCTGCGGTATCCGGCTTCCGGAAGGCCTCAAAGAATCTGCCAAACTGCCGGAACCGATCTATACCCCTTCCACGAAAGCCGAGATCGGCGATCATGACGAAAATATTTCTTATGAACAGAGCGTGGAATACCTCGAGAAGAGCTTTCCCGGCAAAGGCGAGGAATACGCCTCCAAGCTTCGTGACTATACCATAGCACTTTACAAAAAATGTGCAGAATACGCACTGACCCGCGGCATTATCATTGCAGACACCAAGTTTGAATTTGGTCTGGATGAAAACGGTAACATCGTACTCGGCGATGAGATGCTGACCCCGGACAGCTCCCGTTTCTGGCCCGCTGACGGCTATGAAGCCGGACATGGTCAGCCCTCTTTCGACAAACAGTTTGCAAGAGACTGGCTCAAGAGCCATGAGGGACATGACTGGACACTTCCTACGGATATCGTCGACAAGACCATCGACAAATATCTGCAGGCATACGAGATGCTGACAGGCAAAAAGATCACATTGGATTAACCAGACAGGAGGAATTTCTCATCTGCGGGAAATTCCTCCTGTTTTTGATTTACCCCTCTTCTTTTAACAGACTGATCATTTCCTGCGCGAGGCTCATCACCTCTTCCATCATCACATCTGTGATTGCCACTCTGAGCAGATCCATCAATGGGATGCACTTTTCAGGCAGGCGACACTTTTCAAGCTCCTGCATCGCCTCATCGGCCCCATCCAGGTCAAAGCCGTCCATGGCTTCGTGCATTTTCGTAAGAATGCCTGTCAGTTCTTCCGTCGAAGCTTCCCGCTTTTCCTGATTCTGTGCGGTCCCGTATTCCTTCAGAACCTCTTTAAAGCTGCGGTACTGCTGCAAAAGCTCCGGTGTCTCTCTCTTGATCGTCTCCAGATCCCCCGCATTGCCGCAGTCCTCCATCTTGTGAAAACGCTCTGACAAAGAGGTCGCTCCGATCATCCGCGCCGTATTTTTCAACGCATGGACTTCTATGACATAATCTTTGAGCATGCCGTCATTCAGGCATTTCTCCAGTTTATTCGCCTTGGCATCAATCAGCTTATAAAAGTCCCCCAGTAGGCTCTTCCAGAGCTTTTCATTGCCGGATGCCTTAATGCCCGCAAGCTTGTCAATCCCTTTCCGTTTCAGCTTTTCTCCCTGCCGGATATCCTCTTTCAGCTCTGCTGCCTTCTGAATCCCTGCAGCGATTCTGTTCTGTTCTTTATTCCGGCTCTTGACGATCAACTCTCTCGGAAGCCATTTGCGGATACAACTGCAAATCTCCTTCATCTCTATCGGCTTTGCAACGAAACCGTGTCTATCTGCATGTGCAGAGGCTCCAACAGCCCCTCTGCCACCTTCAGGTTCATTTCATTGTCATCGACAACCAGAATGGAAGCCTGCGGCGCGGTAAAGGTCTGTGTCTCATTCGCACAGCCACTCTCTATCACACTCTCATGATTGATGGTCTGGCTGAAATTGAGACTGAAGAGCGGCTTATTGAGCATCGTCACATCCTCAAGCGGACACTCCTCCAAAAGCGGGTTGCGTAGAACCACGATCTCCCCGATCCGCTCCCTGTTCTTCTCCAGTTCTTCCCTGATCTCATTACTGCTCTCCACATCGGTGAAGAAAAAGTCAAGCTTTTCGGCAGAAGGCAGCCATTTTTGATAGATCAGTGGTGTCATCCCCATCGCACTTGCAAGCTTTTCAAACTCTCCCTGCAGACATTCCTTCTGGAACAGTCCACATACCCTTTTGTCGTTTGCAGGTTCCTTAAGCCGTGCCGCCATCTCATCACTGACAATCTTCTGATGAATATTAAAGTAAAATTCACTTCCGTCACCGTAGACACTCCGCACGCCGATGTTTCCCCGCATCAACTCCACCAGCTGCCTGGAGATGGAAAGACCCAGCCCGGTGCCCTCTTTGGCATGATTTTTCCTGCTGTCTACCTGTTGGAAAGAGCCAAACAGCTTTCCGATATCCTCTTCCCGGATTCCCTGACCGGTATCCTTGACTGAGAACAGGATTTCCACATCATCTCCCTGTATCTGTCCCATGCGCATTTGCAATCTGACATAACCATGCTCTGTAAACTTGATTGCATTGTTGAATGTCATTAAGGACATACATCTTTCCCATGTATGCCATATCCTTTGTGATCAGCTTACTGATTACCTCGAAAATCTTTCCTGTCCCTTCTATGATCTGCTTCTCCAGAATACAGTTATCCAGTCTGTCCAAAATCGCTGTATGGTTCTGCCTGTCATTGAGCGGCAGGAGCTCTCCGGCTCTCTGGTTATAATAGGTAATCTCATTCTCGACATCCAGAACGATCAGACCATCTGCCTGCTGATCAATGGCTTCCTTTTTGGCAACTGTGACCGCATCCAGAATCCGGTCCTTAAGGACAGCCGGTTTACCAGCAGCCGGTGAAAGCACCAAGAAAACCTATGCCAATGAGGGCTAAGATTGCGATTGTTGCAGTGGCAGCCTTGATTGTTTTAGTGACAGCAGGCAGTTTGATCTTGAGCAGTCTGGCGAGCCCGAAACGTCAGGCGGAATAGTTTGCAAAAGCCTATGTTGCTCATGACAGCGGAAAACTTTTTAATCTTTTGAATTTCGAAAAATCAGACTTTATCGCAGCGCTTATTTTAGTTGTAAATCTGGCAGCAGTATTTATTGAAACTTCTTTGAATTATTATAATATGAAAGGCCGGGTAAAACTTTTCCCGGCTCGGTGTGAAAAAACCGGCTTATGATGCTGTGATCAATGCGATGAAATAGAAATCCAGATTAAAACCTTATCTTTTTAAACTAATGAGAGCCTTGGAAATAAGATTCATTTCCAAGGCTCTTTTAGAAGTGGTATAAATTAATAATGGAATTTCTCGATGATGTTACGTAATTGTTCAGCGCTTTTGTTGTTTTGTTCAATGGCTTTTGAAATATGTTCAGCAATAAGACTTGTTTTGGTGTTCTGCTCAACAATGTTGTCAATGCCTTCTTCGTTTTGAGTAGCAGCCTCACCAATCTGCGACATTTGAGTAGTAACCATTTTGACAAAATCTACAAACTCATCCACAATTGTTTTGATGTCAGAGATGATTTGCTGAAGTTCTACGGACATTGTGTTATTGCCTCGTGCAATTGTGCTAAATTCAGCAAACTTAGGCGTAACGTTGCTTTCCAGATAATTAACAACCTGATTGAAGCAGTTAGAAACATCTTTAATATTTCCGCTTGCATTTGTACAGATGGTTTTAATCGTTTCGGCAGTTGTAGAAGAATTGTTTGCCAGATTACCAATTTCACTTGCAACAACGGCAAATCCACGACCAGCTTCACCTGCCCTCGCCGCTTCAATGGAAGCATTTAAGGATAAGAGGTTTGTCTGGCTGGACAATTCCAGAATATCTGCAACAAGAGTATTGATTTGTGATAACTCTTGAAGTTTATTGACGGCTTCTTCAATCTGTTTGCGGTTGAGTGCGATATTCTTTTCGGAATCTTCATAGGAAGATTGAGATTTGTTCTCGATTACCTCTGCACTATCTAGTAGTTCGCTGCTTTTACAATTACCTTTTTCAATAACACTTTCTACATTTGAGATAAGTTGATCGATGGTTTTTACTTTTTCGTTTAATGCAATCAAAACATTAGTTGTAGTAGACATGCTTGCAGCAAGCTGTTCGGTTGTCGTGGCATTTGTGACAACCGATTCTACCAATTCGGAAGCACGGCTTGTCATGTTGTCAGAGGAAGTGTGGATGGAGTCGGAACAAGAATGCAGCGTATTGATAATGTCAAGTAATACATTACGCATATGATCAATTTCTGTAGCCAAAATACCGACTTCACTTTTTCCGTTGATATAGTTCTGCAGTTCTTTTGAAGGCGTCAGATCCAGTGTACCGAGTTTCTGAATTGCCGCTGCTGTTTTTTTCAAAGGTTTCGTCGTGATAATAACGGCGAGTAAACATAAGATGCAGATTAAAATTTCTGCCATGATACAGCTAAACAGCAATTTATTATTGGCTGCCCTGGCAGCGGAAAGTACTTCATTTTTTTCGCTTACAAGAATTAACGCCCATGGATAATTTTTCATCTGCTTGTAGGTGACGATTTTATCATTGTATTCAAAAGAACCCTCTTTACTTCCATTTTTTGTAAGCTCGATCTGCTTCAAAAGGATTGGATCGGTTGTTTCTTTGGTAAGAGTATTTGGATCCGGGTTGATATAGTTAATCTTTGTTTCGGTGTTGATCATGTAAAACTGGCTTTTTGCCAGGCCGGCAATTGAATTGTTTTTCAATATCTCATCAAGCTGAGTATTAAATACACCGGCACCAACATAACCAATAGGGGTTTTACCATCTGTGTCAAAAACCGGGGCATACATGGAAAGACATAATTTGCCGGTTCCGGGAGATACGATGATACCAAGATTGTAAATGCCGTTTTCTGCATTTAACATACCATCGTGAAGTTCTGTCAGGCGGTCGCCTTCACGAAGAACTTTACCAATCACCTCAGTAACGTTGTATGTAAGTACTTTGGAGTCCCAGTTTGCTACGTATAAACCTTCCCAGTTTTTTAACTGATTGTAATACTCCAGGGTGTAATCCTGAGTTTTTTGAAAGAGATTTTTATCGTTCTGATTCTTCAAATAATCTCTTACAATAGGAGATTTGCTGAAGAGAAGCAGAGTTTGCTCACTAGAGGTAACAAACTCCTGAACAGTTGAAAGCTCTGCTTGTAAATAAGTATCCATATTGTGATGCATACCGGTCTGCATTGCAGTTTGAGAACTACGGCTGGCCAGTTGGTACAATAATGAAATGCATAGCATAGTAGATACAAGCACACTCGCCATAAATACAATTGAAATTCTTAGATTTTTTGTAATTTTCATAAGTGTACTCTCCTGTCTAAAAGATTAATTCCATTAATTATGACTGAACAAAGCTGTGAAAGGAATGATAATACTATTACCTAGCTATTATAATATTATGCTTTTTCTGTTATGTCAAACAAATACAAAGGAAAAAACGAGAAATTATGGAATATTTTAATGTTTACAGAACCATGTAATAGATTGCCCGGGAGTTTGACAGTTGAATATTAAAAAAAGTTATCGCAGGTCGCATAAAACCTGCATTTTTTATGTCAAATTTTTC
>CAKRPS010000045.1 GCA_934385475.1 uncultured Lachnospiraceae bacterium
CATAACCGGATCCGTATGGTGGCAGACCCCAAAAGTTTTATCCCATGGTTTGAAGACCTGGAAGAGAAGAATCCTTTGCACTATGAAGGGTACGAGGATAAGCTGGAGCAGGCGAAACTGAAATCGGGAGTGCAGGAGGCAGTCACGATAGGGGAATGTAAGATATTTGCCAGAAGAGCGGTAGTCGGCGTCTGTGATGCCCAGTTCCTGATGGGAAGCATGGGCCAGGTAGTAGGGGAGAAGATCACGGCTTCGATCGAACGGGCAACGGAGCTATCCCTGCCGGTATTTCTTTTCTGTTGTTCGGGAGGAGCCAGAATGCAGGAAGGGATCATTTCCCTGATGCAGATGGCGAAGACGGCAGCGGCGATCAAGAAGCATGGGGAGAAGGGACTGCTGTATGCGACAATTCTCACGGATCCCACAACAGGTGGTGTCACGGCGAGCTTTGCCATGCTGGGGGATATTATCATGGCAGAGCCGGGAGCACTGATCGGTTTTGCGGGTCCTAGGGTTATCCGGCAGACGATCGGCCAAAAGCTTCCGGAAGGCTTTCAGACGGCAGAATTTTTGCAGGAGCATGGGTTTATAGATGGGATCGTCCGGAGAGAAAATCTGAAAAAAACGTTGTATTACCTGATCATGACCCATCAGTGCAAGGATGGACGCTATGCAGAGTTCAACACGAACTATGATTTTCACTTTGAGCCGACGGAGATCATGAAAGAACGCCTGTATATGGCAAAGCCGCGGACGGCATGGGATAAGGTAAGGGTCGTCAGACAGGCTGCAAGACCGGCGGCAACGGACTACTTTCCCTATCTGTTTGATTATGTCGTAGAAGCACACGGAGACCGGTATTATGGGGATGACAACGCAGTGCTGGGAGCACTTGCTTTTCTGGACGGACAGCCGGTTACGGTGATCGCAGATCTCAAAGGAAAGGATTTCAAGGAGTGCATAGAGCGCAATTATGGGATGCCAATGCCGGAGGGGTACCGCAAGGCTCTCAGACTCATGAAACAGGCGGAGAAATTCCATCGTCCGATCATCAGCTTTGTCAATACACCGGGAGCATATTGTGGTGTTGAGGCGGAAGAGAGAGGACAGGGAGAGGCCATTGCCAGAAATCTGTTAGAGATGTCCTCGCTCAAGGTACCGGTACTTTGTATACTGATCGGAGAAGGCGGGAGCGGCGGAGCACTTGCGACAGCGGTAGGAAATGAGGTATGGATGATGGAGAACGCGACCTATTCCATTCTCTCACCGGAGGGCTTCGCATCGATTCTGTGGAAGGATGCCGGAAGGGCAAAGGAAGCGTGCGAAGTAATGAATATTACAGCACAGGATTTGAAGCGGCTTAAGGTTATTGACAAGATCATACCGGAATTTGGAATGGCAGAGAGCGGCAGCGTGGAGGCCATCGGAGGATGGATGAAGGAACAGATCAAGCTTTTTCTGGAGAGCAGAAGCGGGATGAGCGGTGAGGAGCTTGCGGCAGAGCGTTATGAGCGCTTTCGGAGATATTAGGTTGAAAATCCATGATGGAGGAAAAGCAGTGAATACGTTGAAAATCATTGGAACAGGGAGCGCCCTTCCGAAAAGGTGTGTCTCCAATGCGGATATGACAGAGTGGGTGGAAACATCAGATGACTGGATCAGAGAACGGACCGGAATCAGACAACGGTATCTCTCTACCGGAGAAACGGTGGTGTCCCTTGCTGTGGACGCAGCCAGAAAGGCTATGGAACAGGCAGGAAAAGAGGCAGGAGAGATTGACCTGATCCTGACCGCGACCTGTTCACCAGAATATTTTTTTCCGTGTACGGCCTGCCAGATTCAGGAGCAGCTCGGTGCGGACCATGCACTTGCCTTTGACCTGAATGCGGCCTGTTCCGGTTTCCTGTTCGCGCTTGCCACTGCGGAGGCTTATCTTGTTTCCGGGAGATACCGGAATGCGTTGGTGATCGGAAGTGAGGTCTTGTCAAAGCTTATCGACTGGACAGACCGGTCTACCTGCGTTCTGTTTGGAGACGGAGCGGGAGCGGTCCTCGTAGAAGCCTGTAAGGAGCAGGAGGGGATGTCGGGGCTTCTCGCAAGCAGCCTGCATTCGGAAGGGAATCAGGGAAAGGTGTTGTCGGCAAGAGTGCGAAGGGGAGAGAATCCGCTGTACATAGAGGAGGGCTGCACCCAAAAACAAACGTATATCCAGATGGAGGGGCAGGCGGTGTACCGCTTTGCAACCAGACAGGTTCCGCTCTGTATACAGGATGCCCTGGAGAAGGCAAAGCTGGCGGCAGGGGAGATAGATCTGTTTGTGCTGCATCAGGCAAATATCCGCATTCTCGAGGTCATAGCCAGACGGCTGGGGATAGACATGGAAAAGGTTCCCTTTAATCTGGATCGTGTGGGAAACATGTCCTCGGCATCAATCCCGGTGCTCCTGGATGAACTGAACCGGGCCGGAAAACTTAAGCGGGGAGATAAAGTGGTGCTCGCCGGTTTCGGGGCAGGACTGACCTACGGAGCCTGTGTGCTTGTCTGGTAATTTCTGATTTCATAAATTTGCAAGTCTTTGATTCGTTACATTATAAAAAATGATACCCAAATAATATTTGACAAGAAGTGCAGTATCTCTCCAGGATCCGAAAATGGATCCTGGTCATGCATTTCAGAAACCAGTGAAAAGTATTGACATTAAAGCGATTTTTTTGTGCTATTATACAGTTTACAACCAAAATGACTTTGCAAAGCTGTTTTCGGATAAGATCAGCAGGAAAATAAGAGGACAGTTTTTGGAGTTGTAAAGGATTTTATTTACACTATCAAAACTATGTAAATGCTTTTGTAAACGGTCACTTTCTGTTATACTTAAAGAACAGTATAATTATTAACGGACTTGCAGTGCTGTTAGTTATCATCGTATCTATTATGGCGGCGTTTGCGTGCAGAAGAATGGAGTGGAAGCTGAGCGGATTTGTCAAGACGCTGTTGCTTATGGGTATGATGATCTCTTATGTGGCATTTTCTCTTCCACAGGGGCTGTTCCTGATGACAAGCTTTCTGGAGGAGGCTGCCGTGATGGATGGCTGTGGTATTTACCGGATCATCTTCCAGATCATCACGCCGATGCTCAAGGCATCTATTGCGACAGCTGCGATCATGACATTCCTGAACAACTGGAATGAATTTATGATGGCAAGTACATATCTGAGTTCTCCTAAGTGGAAGACCCTTCCGTTTTCGGTACTGGTTTATATCCTTTTGAATAAGCATATCACCAAGGGAGTTGCCATGGGAGCTGTCAAGGGCTGATTTTCAGAGTATGCGATAGTGGAATTTGAGAGGCAGAAATACATATGCGTAGAGTAAGAGACTGGTTTAACAGACAGAGTGTGAAGACAAAGCTGATCTTCTACAGCTATCTGACCCTGATATCGGTAATGCTCCTCGTATGTGTAGGCCTGCTTTTTTATAATTATCATAAGGCTTTGCACAGGAGCAGAAGATAACGGACCGGACCGTTGTACAAGCACTTGCGGACAATATCGAAACATTGCAGATGGATATCAAGGACTTTTCTACTTATATCTGTATCAATGAGGAGATACGCACGATCCTGACGGCAGATGACCCGGAACAGGTGATGCAGAATCAACGTTTCTGGCTGGAGGATGCACCGATGCAGATCATTCAGGACATGATCGCATTGAAGGGCCATATTAAATCGATCGCCATCTATCCTGAAAATGGAATTACTCCATATCTCAGGGGAATGGATGGAAGCGTGTATCAGCCTACGATTGAGGAGGCAAAACAAAGCGAAGCATACCGTGAGACACTGGAGAGCAGTAATGGTATGATCTTTCCCAGAAAACGACATTGGGGTATATTGTAATCGGAGTCGGGCAGGGGAAATACCAACAGAGGTGGAGGCGTATCTTTGTGGGGAGGAGTTCCTGAACATGCAGTATAAGAACCGGCCGGAAAGTGTTGCCTCTTTTACTGATCATTTCCAATGTGTTCACAAAGCCTTTGCGGCAATGTGAGCGAGGCAATCCGGAAGTTTTCGGAGGGAGACTTTGAACAGCAGGTAGAGGTGGAGAGTCAGAGAATTATGCGATCCGTCTATCTGAGAAGGAGAGTGAACTGGCTGCCCTGCAGGCGCAGATCAATCCACATTTCCTGTACAACACCTTGGACTCTCTGTACTGGCAGGCAACAGGGGTGTGGAAATGAGGAGATGGCAGAGAATATTCTGGCACTCTCACAGCTACATACGGGAGCATTATACGGAGAATCTTTCATTGTCACAGGTTGCAGAGAAACTGGGAGTCTCGAACGGTTATCTTTCAACATTGCTGAACCAGAACATGGGGTGTGGCTTTGTAGATTATCTGAATCAGATCCGCATTGACCGGGCATGTTGTTAGCTGCGCCAGAGTTATCTCAAAAACTATGAGATTGCCTGTAAGGTGGGATTTCAGGACGAAAAATATTTTTCCAAGGTATTTAAGAAGGTGATCGGAATGATGCCAAAGGAGTACCGCATGGGAAGTAAATAAGGGGAATTGCAGAATGCAGAAGAATAGAGGAACAGAAAAAAATATTGTGAAGAAGATTCTACGGATTGTCCGTAATATCCTGATCGGCTGCGGAGTTCTTTTTATTCTTCTGCTCCTCATTCCGACAGATGAAGAAGAGGTAGAGCAGGACAGCACAGAGACAGTGGCTTTTGACGGGGAGGAGACCTCTTTTCAGGAGACAGCATCAAAGGCCGAGTCGATATTGGAGGCGGTCGGGGCGAAAAAGCCTTCCGAGGTCGAGGATGCAACTGCGGCTGTATGGCAGTTGATCAGGGAAAAGAGACAGCAGCAGAGCAGCAGACCACAGCAGAGTGCGGAAGAGGTTACGGTACTGGTCTATATGAATGGCTCTGATCTGGAGAGCAATAGTGGGGCGGCAACGGACGACATTACCGAAATGCTTAGGGCATCTTATCATGAGAATGTAAATGTTCTACTGGAGACGATCGGTACGAAAAGATGGTCCTCCAGATATGGGATCGCCTCAAACAGGACCCAGAGATACCGGGTGTTGGAAGATGAGATAGAACTGGTGGATGATTCGCTGGGACAGGAAGACTGTACCGATGCGGAAAGTCTTGCGGAATTTATCCGTTGGGGAGCGGAGCAATATCCGGCACAGAGGTATATTCTGATCCTGTGGGGCCATGGGGCAGGACCGGTTTATGGATTTGGATATGATGAGCATCAGGGGGAGGAGGAAGCACTCACCATTGATGAGATGCAGACGGCAGTACGACAGGGCGGTGTGTATTTTGACTTTATCGGGATGGATTGTTGTATCATGTCCTGTATGGAACTGTGCTGTGCGCTGTATGATTACTGTGATTACATGATCCTGTCGGAGGATTTTGAATCCGGTCTTGGCTGGGAGTATACCGGTTGGATCGATGCACTTTCTGCTGACCCGGCGATTGAGACACAGGAGCTGGGGAGAATTGTGATCGATGACATGGTCGAGGCAAATGAAAAGAGCCGATACGGGGATTCGAGCACACTTGCTCTTATTGATGAATCTTATATGAAACTTCTGTATACGACATGGGTCGATTTTGCTTATGCCAATGAAGAGGCACTACTCGGGGCAAATTACAGTACGAAGGTTGAACGTAAGGGAAGATATTACGATGACTATAGTATGGACGATTACTATGTCACGGATATTATGGCTGTTGCGCAGAACATAAGTGCGCAGGAGACAGCGGCACTGCAATCGGCGGTGGATCAGGCTGTGGTTTATTACCGTTGTACAGAGGATGAGAGTGGCCTGACGGGTATTTCAGTGACCCTTCCTTATGGTGACAGCTATTTCTATGATTCACTTAGGGAAATCTTTTTGTCCTGTGGGATCAATCGTGATTATGTGGAATGGCTCGGCAAATTTGTGGATGCTGCCGGAAATTCCGAATACTATGATTACGATGACTGGTATGAAGAAAAGTGGAGCGGCTGGGACGATTACGAGGACGACTACGACTGGTACGACTGGGATTGTGAGCTGGATGACGACTGGTATGACTGGGATTCCTATTATTATGATTGGGATGACGGCGATTACGATGATGACTATGACGACTGGGAATACTGGTATGAATGATCAGAGAACATCTGTCAGAAATGGCAGGTGTTTTTTGTTGTTGACTCTCCCCTTAAGGGGAGGATGTAACCTTTCTTTTGCGATGAAATTAGAGAAAGAAAGGATGGAGAAAGATGAGTCAGGTATTTGGATTGCTTGGACACAACGGAGCCGGCAAGAGTACAACGATCGATCTGCTTCTTGGTTTGGACTTTTCGGATTTGAGAAGAGCATGGTGATGAAGTTGTCCGGAGGAGAGAGGCAGAAGCTGTCAGTGGTGCTTTCACTTTTGGGAAAACCGGAAGTAGTGTTTCTGGATGAACTTACGACTGGTTGTCGATGTTTTCCATAGGGCTTATGATCGCCAGTCTTTGCAGAACGGTCAAAGTTGATGAAAGCAGCTTCCATGGGAGAAAGTCTTAGCGGAGCAGGATCTATTATCGCTTTGCTGGCAGTTATCACGGTAGTGTGTACAACCATTGCGATTAAGACATTCCGGTGGGAATAAGTTAAAGCTTTAAAAAGAAACCGGTAAGAGTCTTGCATACAAAAACGGGTACGGTTATAATAGTGAATCAGAAAAGGAGCATAGGGCGGCAGAAGATTCTGTTCGCCCGCTTTTTGACGGTAACGACTATAATCTTGAGAGGATAAGGGAAAGCCAAAAAATGTATTCAGTGGAAAAATATGAACAGACAGCAAGACAGGCCGTGGCAGAAGGAATCGTTATGCTCCGGAATGAAAAGAAGGTTCTGCCGATTCCGGCAGACAGCAGTGTTGCTTTGTTTGGAAGAAGCCAGTTTAATTATTTTAAAAGCGGAACCGGATCAGGAGGTCTGGTCAATACGGCATATGTGACTGGCATTGGGGAGGCGTTTGAAAACAGTGATTATCATCTGAATGAGGAACTGAAAAACACCTATGAGGTATGGCTCAAGGATCATCCGTTTGACACAGGAAACGGATGGGCACAGGAGCCATGGTTTCAGGAGGAAATGCCGGTATCATCTGAACTTGCCGCTCGTATTGCCGCAGATTCTTCCATAGCAGTGATCGTGATCGGACGGACAGCAGGGGAGGACAAGGATAACGCGGCGGAGGAGGGAAGTTATTTCCTGATGTCGACAGAGGAAGAAATGATCCGGAATGTGTGTGGAGCATTTGAAAAAACGGTCGTTCTTCTGAATGTAGGCAATATTATGGACATGAAGTGGGTGGAGAAGTACCAGCCATCTGCAGTTCTGTATGTATGGCAGGGAGGACAGGAAGGCGGAAACGGTGTTATGGATGTCCTCACTGGAGCTGTTTCTCCAAGTGGAAAGCTTACAGATACGATTGCGGCTGATATTCAGGATTATCCGGCGGCAGAGCATTTCGGAAGTGATGTGTGCAATGAATATGTAGAAGACATTTATGTAGGATACCGTTACTTTTCTACATTTGCACCGGATAAGGTACTGTATCCTTTCGGATATGGATTGTCTTATACGGAGTTTGAAATGCAGGCACAGATTAAGGGAACGGACCTTGTGAAAGGTGTCTGTGTGAAAGCACAGGTCAAAAATACAGGGGACTGTGCAGGAAAGGAAGTTGTACAGGTTTATTGTGAAGCACCGCAGGGAAAACTTGGCAAGGCAACAAGAGTTTTGTGCGGATTTGCAAAGACCGAAGAACTAAAGCCGGGATGTGAGCAGAACATTTCCATAGAGATTCCGGTGTGGAGTTATGCATCCTATGACGATAGCGGCCTTTCGGGGCATAAATCCTGTTATGTGCTGGAACAGGGAACATATACCTTCTATGTGGGAAATAATGTGCGTGATGCGGTACAGGCAGGAAGCTTTGAATTGGCAGAAAATTATGTCCTGGAGAAGCTGGAGGAGGCACTTGCCCCAAACAGAGCATTTGAGCGGATCTGCCCGCTTACACAAAATATAGATGGAACTTATGAAACAGGAAAGCAGGAGGTACCGCTGAGGACAAAGGACCCGGCGGTGAGAAGACAGGAGAACCTGCCAACATGTCCTGCCTTTACGGGAGATAAAGGATTCAAGCTTCATGATGTTGAGGAAGGAAAGGTGTCCATGGAGGACTTCCTTGCACAGCTCAGTGACGAGGAACTGTGTTGTATGGTGCGTGGCGAAGGAATGTGCTCTCCGAAAGTCACACCGGGAACAGCAGCGGCCTTTGGCGGAGTGACGGAGAGCCTGAAAGCGTATGGTATCCCGGTTGCATGCTGTGCGGACGGCCCGAGCGGTATCAGAATGGATTGCGGAACGATTGCCTTTTCCATGCCAAACGGAACTGCATTAGCCTGCTCCTTCAATGAGAAGCTGGTGGAGGAACTGTATGAATGGGAAGGCATGGAGCTTCGGAAGAATAAAATTGATACCTTGTTAGGCCCCGGAATGAACATTCACAGACATCCACTTAATGGGCGTAACTTTGAATATTTTTCAGAAGATCCTTTTGTGACCGGCAAGATGGCAGCAGCCCAGCTTAGAGGAATGCACCGTTATGGAGTAACTGGAACCATCAAGCACTTTGCGTGCAACAACCAGGAGTTTAACAGGCATACAACAGAGAGCCTTGTCTCGGAGCGTGCTCTCAGGGAAATCTACCTGAAAGGGTATGAAATCACTGTAAAGGAAGGTAATGCAAGAAGCGTTATGTCGACCTATGGACCGGTGAATGGATTCTGGACAGCAGCCAATTATGATCTGCTTGTCACGATCCTGCGAAGAGAGTGGGGCTTCACGGGAATTGTAATGACAGACTGGTGGGCAAAGATCGGTGAGGCAGGAAAGGAAGTCTCCGTGCAGAATACGGCAGCTATGGTCAGGGCACAGAATGATGTCTACATGGTGGTGTCTGACTCTCAAAAGAACAGTGCGAAAGACAATTCTATGGCAGAATTACAAAAGGGTACTCTTACACGGGCAGAATTGACAGTCTGTGCGGCAGATATCTGCCGGTTTCTTCTGGGCGCGTTCTGTTATGTACGATTGATGGAAAGAGAGACGGCTCTGGACAAAGAACTGCAGGAGATTGCAGCCAGTGAGAGCAAGATTTCCGGTACGGTTCTGGCGTTGGATATGGAAGGGGCAGAGCTTGCTATTCCGGTAGAAAAGATAGATACGGCGAAAGGGTCAACTGCCATTTTACAGATTGCATTTGAGAAGAAGGGAAAATTCCGTCTGAATATAGAATGCAGAGCATCCGCAGAGAGTCCGGAACTGGCGCAGATTCCGGTATCAATCTTCCAGGATATGACGCTTGTGGAAACGATCAGCCTTACGGGAGCACAGAAGGACTGGGTAAAATACAGCATCGAACTTCCGAATGTGCCATTTAACAATACCTTTTTCGTAAAGCTGTTCTTTGGTATGAGCGGTATGGAATTGAGAAACGGTACACTCACTTTGCTTGAGTAAAGCTGTAATGCTTTAAAACAAAACTTGACAGATTCCTTTTATTTCCTTATAATTTTATTTTGTTTACAGATAACGGATTGTCGGGATTTTTGACAATCACATTTTCAGGAGGAGAGTATTATGAAAAAGAAACTGGTTAGTGTAATGCTGACAGCAGCCATGACAGCTTCCTTACTTGCAGGATGTGGATCAAGTGATTCCACAACAGATACTGCAACTACAACAGAAGATGCCGCTGCAGAGACAGAGGAGACAACAGCAGAGGAAACAACAGACGCTGCTGAGGAGACTGAGACAGAGGATGCTGCAGAGGAAACAACAGACGCTGCAGACAGCGCAGAGATCACTGTAGAAGGTAAGATCGCAATGATCACAGATTCCGGTGATATCACAGACGAATCTTTCAACCAGATCACATGGGAGACCTGTAAAGCATATGGCGAGAAGAACGGTATTGACTGTGAGTACTACAAACCCGCAGAGGATACTGACGAAGAGAGAATCAACTCTATCGAGCTTGCTATCGCAGACGGAGCTACTGTACTTGTTATGCCGGGATATCTGTTCGGACCTGCAATCGCAGAAGAGCAGAGCCTTTATCCGGATGTAAGCTTCATCGGAATTGATCTTGTAGAGAAAGATATTGTAAATCTTGCAGGTGATCCGGTAAAGACAGCAGATAACGTATATATTTGTTCTTTCCAGGAAGAGCAGGCAGGTTATCTTGCAGGTTATGCAGCAGTTAAAGATGGTTACACAGACCTTGGATTCCTTGGCGGTATCGCAGTTCCTGCCGTTATCCGTTATGGTTTTGGATATGTACAGGGTATCAACGCTGCAGCAGAGGAAATGGGTGTTGATGTAAATGTTAAATATTTCTACGGCGGACAGTTCTACGGTGATGACGCTATCACAGCTCGTATGGAGGGCTGGTATGCAGACGGAACACAGGTTGTATTTGGCTGTGGCGGTGGTATCTGGACATCTGCACTGGATGCTGCTGAGCAGTATGATGGCAAGCTGATCGGTGTCGATGTAGACCAGCGTTCTGCAATCGGTGAGCGTTGCATCACTTCTGCTATGAAGAACCTTAGCTCTGCAGTTGAATCTGCACTGAACACATATTTCACAGGAAACTTCGCATCCATCGGTGGAAAGATTGATCAGCTTGGTCTTACACAGGGCGATTATATCGGACTTCCTACAGCAGATGAGTCCTGGGGATTCTCAACCTTCACTGTTGATGAGTATGAGAAGGTTCTTGCAGGAATCAAAGATGGTTCTATCGAGATTTCTAATGATACAGAGAATGAACCTGAGGTTGGTTCTCACGTAACTGTAGATTATATTCAGTAATTAATAAAAAATACTCGAAAAGGAGAGAAGATTTTGCTTCTCTCCTTTTTTTTATCTGAAAAAAATGGTATATTGTATAGTAGTGAGAGAAAAGTTCCTTCAAATCTAAAAAAGGGGTTACAGTTTATGGAAAATGATTACATTATTGAGATGCTCGGCATTACAAAAGAATTCCCCGGAATCAAGGCAAATGACAATATCAATTTACAGGTGAAGAGAGGCGAGATCCATGCGCTTCTAGGAGAAAACGGAGCAGGAAAATCCACGTTGATGAGTATTCTGTTCGGCCTGTATCAACCTACTTCCGGTATCATCAAAAAGAATGGAAAAGAAGTACAGATCAATTCGCCTAATGATGCGAATGAACTGAACATCGGAATGGTTCATCAGCACTTTAAACTGGTGGAGTGTTTCTCAGTACTTGACAATATTATTTTGGGGGTAGAGCCGACAAAGGGACTTTTCCTGGAGAAGAAGGGTGCAAGAAAGAAGGTTCTGGAGCTCAGTGAAAAGTATGGGCTGAAGGTCGATCCGGATGCACTGATTTCCGATATTACCGTAGGAATGCAGCAGCGTACGGAAATCCTCAAAATGCTCTATCGTGACAATGAAGTGTTGATCTTTGACGAGCCTACGGCAGTTCTGACGCCGCAGGAGATCAGCGAACTGATGAAGATTATGAAGAACCTTGCAAAAGAAGGAAAATCAATTCTGTTCATCACACATAAACTCAATGAGATTATGGAGGTGGCAGACCGGTGTACCATCCTGCGCAGGGGTAAATACATAGGAACGGTGAATATTGCGGATACCTCCAAGGAAGAGCTGTCAAAGATGATGGTAGGAAGAAATGTCAGCTTTACTGTGGATAAGAAGGAAAAGCAGATCGGAGATACCGTTCTCAAGGTGGAACATCTGACGGTGCCAAGCAAGGCACATTCCAACAATGCGGTGAAGGATGTTTCGTTCAATGTTCGAAAAGGAGAGATTGTATGTATCGCCGGAATTGATGGCAATGGACAGTCCGAGCTTGTGCAGGGACTGACAGGGCTGGAGAAGATCAGCGGTGGAACGATCAGCTTTAACGGACAGGACATTACAAAGGCATCTATAAGAGACAAGTCCAAACTGGGAATGAGCCATATTCCGGAGGACCGTCATAAGCATGGGCTTGTACTTGACTATACACTGGAACAGAATATGGTTCTGCAAAGATACTGGCAGCCGGATTTTCAGGCAGGTGGATTCATCAAGGCAAAGGCAGTGCGCGATTATGCAGAGAAGCTGATTGAGCAGTATGATGTACGAAGCGGACAAGGACCGGTTACCGTTGCCAGAAGTATGTCCGGTGGAAATCAGCAGAAGGCAATTATAGCCAGAGAAATTGACAAAGATCCGGATCTTCTGGTGGCTGTGCAGCCGACAAGAGGACTGGATGTGGGAGCAATCGAATTTATCCATAAACAGCTTGTTGCACAGAGAGATAAAGGAAAAGCGGTACTGCTGATTTCTTTTGAACTGGATGAAGTAATGGATGTTTCGGATCGGATTCTTGTTATGTACGAAGGAGAACTGGTTGGCCAGTTCGATCCAAAGCAGATTACGGTGGAAGAACTGGGATTGTATATGGCCGGTGCCAAGCGGAGTGAAGTTCCTGCTGAGGTCTGAAAAACAACGAGAGGAAAGGGAAAAAATATGAATGAGAAAACAAAGAGCACCCTTCTGTCCATTGTGGCTTCTCTGATTTGCATTATTTTGGGACTTGCAGTAGGTTTTATCGTTTTGTCCTGCATCAATGCGGAGAATGCAGTGGAAGGGATGTCAAGAATTATCAAGGGAGGTTTCCATTTGAAGCCTAAGGGGATCGGAAGTGAGATCGCCCAGACGGCGCCTCTTATTATGACAGGTCTTTCTGTGGCATTTGCATTCAGAACAGGGCTGTTCAATATCGGAGCGGCAGGACAGTACACGGTAGGCGTGTTTGGAGCCCTGTACTTTGCACTGATTGTTCAGGCACCGTGGTATGTGTGCCTTCTTGCCGCTATGGTATGTGGGGCTGTATGGGGGGCAGTACCCGGTATTTTTAAGGCATATTTTAATGTAAATGAGGTAATTACCTCTATTATGTTTAACTGGATCGGACTGTATCTGGTGAATGAATTGATGTACAACAGGATCAGCGGAATGTATGATCAGAAAACTACCAGAACCTATAAGATTGCGTCTGTTTCTCAGGGGTCTCTGATACCGGATCTGGGACTGAATGCGATATTCAGGACAAACTCTACAACGATTGCAATTTTTCTGGCCATTATTGTTGCAATCATCGTGGCTGTGATTCTGAGCAAAACGACCTTTGGTTATGAACTGAAGGCCTGTGGTTTTAATAAGGATGCGGCAAAGTATGCGGGAATCAACGAGAAGAGAAATATTGTACTGTCGATGACGATAGCCGGTGCACTTGCCGGAATGGGAGCTGGATTCTATTTCCTGTCCGGAGCGTCTGAGTGGAATCCACAGGTTGCAACTGCGCTTCCTGCCGTAGGATTTAACGGTATTCCGGTTGCACTTCTTGCACTGAGCAATCCGATCGGCGTTATTTTTGCAGCGTTGTTTGTTGCGCATATTTCCGTAGGTGGCTCCTATCTTCCGACCAAGTATTATCAGCCGGAGATCGCAGACTTTATTGTGGCTGTTATCATTTATCTTTGTGCCTTTGTTATGCTCTTTAAGGGCATGATCGGCGGTATGCTCCAGAAAAAGAAACAGCGGCAGGATGCAGAACCGGTGCAGAGAAGCGGAAAGGGGGCAAAGTAATGTTTTTACTTATCAAATTTACCTTGTTATATGCAGTGGTCTTGATGCTGGTAGCCTTGGGCGGTATGTTTTCCGAACGAAGCGGTGTGATCAACATTGCACTGGAAGGAATTATGGTAATCGGTGGTCTGGCCGGTGTTTTTGTACTGGCTCTTGGAGGCGAGAAGCTCCCGGCACCCTTGCTTGTGTTTGTGTCGATTCTGGTCAGTGCTGTAGCCGGCATGATCTATTCTCTTTTACTTGGGTTTTCGGCGATCACCCTGAAAGCGGATCAGACGATCGGTGGAACGGCGTTAAACATGCTTGCAACGGCCGTTGCCATTGTCATCGTGAAGGCGTTCAACAATTCTGCTGAGGCCGGAAACGGAGCGGCTTCTGCAAAGCTCAATTACAACAATGCCGCATTTATTTATAAGATCGGACCGTTTACCATCAATATCTTTCTGATTATCGGAATTATTCTGCTCGTGTGCAGTTATGTATTCCTGTTTAAGACAAAGTGGGGACTCAGGCTTCGTTCCTGTGGAGAGCATCCGCAGGCAGCTGATTCCGTAGGAATCAATGTGTACAAGTGGAGATATATCGGTGTTATCATTTCCGGTGCACTCGGAGGAATCGGTGGATTTGCCTATATTGTGCCGTCCGTTACTACCTGGAATTTTGAAGTGGGAGTTGCCGGAGCGGGATTCCTGGCATTGGCGGTTATGATTTTCGGACAGTGGAAGCCTTTTAATATTGCGGGAGCAGCTATCTTTTTTGCTATCTTCCGTTCGCTGGCCAATATAGCGGACTCAACAGCTCTGTCCAGTCTGGGGCTTTCCAAAAATATATACAGCATGATGCCTTTTATTGCGTCCATGATCATTCTTGCCTTTACATCCAAAAATTCAAGAGCGCCTAAGGCGGAAGGAATTCCTTATGATAAAGGAGCCCGTTAGATACAAAGCGGACGGAGTATTATGTACAAAAGCGAGGAAAAGATATGAATGCAATTTTGATCGGGATAGCCGGAGGAACCGGCAGTGGAAAGACAACACTTGCGGATAGATTAAAAGAGAGCTTCGGCGAGAATGAGGTCAGTATCCTGCGTCACGACAACTATTATAAGCGTCATGATGAGATGGATTATGAACAGAGGACAAAGTTAAACTATGATCACCCGGATGCATTTGATACGGAGCTTCTATGCAGTCATATTAAGGCTCTGAAAGAAGGGAAGACAGTACAGATACCGGTATATGATTATACGATCCACAACAGATCCAAGGAGACGATAGAGGTTCGGCCTGCACCTGTCATTATTCTGGAAGGGTTTATGATCTTTGTAGAGAAAAGTCTCTGTGATCTGATGGATATCAAGGTGTTTGTGGATACAGATGCGGATGTGCGCATCCTCAGAAGAATTGTCAGGGATGTCAAGGAACGGGGACGTTCTCTGGAGAGTGTGATTGAACAATACCTGACAACGGTAAAACCCATGCATGAGCAGTTTGTGGAACCAAGCAAGCGGAAGGCAGACATTATTGTGCCGGAGGGCGGAGAGAACAATGTAGCACTTGAGATGTTGATTGAGAGAGTGCGTAAGCAGCTGCAGTCCTGAGATGCGCAGTTGTGGAAAACAAATAATTCAAAAAACAGGATTGTAAAATAAAAATCCCATGCTATAATGTTGGTAGAAAAGCGTTGAAGGAAAGAGTAGTGCATTGGAATCATCCAGAGAGAGCTGCAAAAGCTGAAAGCAGCTTATGACAAAAATGTATGAAAACCATTCCGGAGCTGTGCGTGCAAAGACAAAGAGTCTGAAACGTCACCGTGTAGCTGCGTTATAGGCAAGAAGAGTGAAAAATAAGGTGGAACCGTGCATAGGCACCCTTAGGTATCAATGATATCCTGAGGGTGTTTTTTGTTATGGCGATGCGAAAATGCACTCACTTGTACGGGGCATTGAAAGATCGCTGATCGGAGTAGTCTGTTTGAAAAAGGAGAGGACGAGATGGTTAACTTTAAAGAAGACGAGGCATTGAAAACACTGAATCATTCCTGCGCACATCTGATGGCACAGGCAATCAAACATTTGTATCCGCAGGCAAAATTCTGGGTAGGTCCGGTGGTTGCTGAAGGATTTTATTATGATGTGGATCTGGGGGATGATGTAATCCGGGATGAAGATATTCCTGAGATCGAGAAAGAGATGAAGAAAATTGCCAAATCCGGCAAGAAGATCATTCGTAAGGAGATTTCCAAGCAGGAGGCAATGGAGCTGTTTAAAGAAGATGAGTATAAGCTGGACCTTATCAGTGATCTGGAGGATGGAACAATCTCCTGTTATGAGCAGGGTGATTTTACAGACCTTTGCCGTGGACCGCATGTGGATAATGTGAAGCTTTGCCGCAATTTTAAATTGCTGAGACATTCCGGAGCATACTGGAAGGGAGACAGCAACAATAAGGTACTGCAAAGAATTTATGGGGTATGTTTTCCGACACCGGAAGAGCTTGAGGATCACCTGCGTCTTTTGGAGGAAGCCAAGGAGAGAGATCACAGAAAGATCGGAAAAGACATGAACCTTTTCATGGTAGATGATCTGGTTGGTCGTGGACTTCCCATGTTCCTGCCAAAGGGCTATACCATCTGGCAGGAGCTTGAAAACTATATCAAGGCAAAAGAGCGGAAGCTTGGATATCTGCATGTAATGACACCTTGCGTGGGAACTGTGAATCTGTATAAGACATCCGGGCATTGGGATCACTATAAAGAGAATATGTTCCCGGCAATGGAGGTTGAGGGAGAATCCTTTGTATTACGGCCGATGAACTGCCCGCATCATATGATGATCTATGCCAACAGGATGCATTCCTATAAAGATCTTCCGATCCGTATCGGAGAAATTGCTCATGACTTCCGTTTTGAATCCAGCGGTACCCTGAAGGGAATTGAGAGAGGAAGACATTTTTGCCAGAACGACGCCCATCTGTTTGTGACACCGGAGCAGATCAAGGATGAGTTCACAAAGGTTGTAGATCTGATCTTCAGCACATACAAGGACTTTGGAATCACAGATTATCGGTGTGTGTTGTCTCTGAGAGATCCGGAGAACAAGACAAAATATCATGATGACGATGAGATGTGGAACAAGGCAGAAAATGCCCTCAGACAGGTTATGGACAGTCTTGGAATTGAATATACCGAAGAGATTGGTGAGGCTGCGTTCTACGGACCGAAGCTGGATGTCAATGTGAAACCGGCAGTGGGAAATGAGTATACACTTTCTACCTGTCAGCTTGACTTCTGTCTGCCTGCCAAGTTTGAACTGACCTATATTGACAAAGACGGAGAGAAGAAGACACCTGTGGTATTGCACAGAGCGATTCTGGGATCTTTAGACC
>CAKRPS010000046.1 GCA_934385475.1 uncultured Lachnospiraceae bacterium
TAAAGTATCCACAAGTTCTCTCATCCGTGCGGCTTTTTTTTCATCCATCTTTTCATCCCTCTTTATTGCTCAAATTATCGGCCTGGTTCTGCCACTATATCTTGTGTTCACGCTATTTACCGGAAAGGAACAGCCATCTTACAGCTATTATACAGGGCAGCCATTTCTCCTTCCGACAGCTCACGGTACTCTCCCGGATGCAGGTTTGCAAGTTCAATGTTTATAACACGTGTTCTTTTCAAAGAAAAAACATCATATCCTACTGCTTTACACATTCTTCTGATCTGTCTATTGACTCCTTGAGTCAGTATTATTTTGAGTGTTTTGGGGCCAATCTGCTCCACTCTGCATGGTCTCGTTGTCATTTTCAGTTCTTCCAGATACACTCCGCTCTGCAGTTCCTCTATTGCCTCTTTCGTCCATTCCTTTGTACTCTTGACAAGATACTCTTTCTCATGTCCGTTTGCTCCACGCATCATTGCATCAATCAAATCTCCATCATTTGTCAACAGGAGCAGCCCTTCAGAATCCCTGTCAAGCCTTCCGGCATAAGTCACACGGACAGGATATTTAATATCATCCGTTATGATTCGTTTGGCATGACTGTCCTTCTCGGTACAGGTAACACCGACCGGCTTATAATAGGCAAGAACCACTTTTTTATTCATGTTGCTCACCTTCTTGCCCCGGACAGTGACCTGATCTCCGGACCTAACGCGACAACCGCTCGTCGCCCGTTTCCCATTTACTGTAACGAGTCCCTGTTCAACCAGCAGATCCGCGTCTCTTCTGGAACAGACACCACACGAAGCAATATATTTGTTAATTCTTATTCCCTGCGCCTGATTCTGTTCCATCTTCCTCCTCCTTCACAACTGCATGCTCCATCAAAAACTCTCTCCATACATCATAATGTTGGGCATAGAGGTGTACTCCATCAAAAGTTAAATCTGCTTTTAAAAATCCATTTTCATCTGTAAAGACAGGATTGCAATCCAGATAAAAAACCGTCTCCCCATCAGCCAAAGAAGCAATTGCCGCATTCTTATCATTGATGTTGACATTATTGAACTCTGTATCCATATTATTCTTCTCTTCGCTGATGTGAAGATTTGCCATAATATACACAATGGCATCTGGCTGCCATCCCCGAATGGATTCCAGGGTACTTTTATATTTTTCAAAATACATCTGTGTATTTCCATATCCCAATTCGTTGATTCCAAGCATCAGATAAATTTTGCCATACTTCTTTTCTGCCAAAACTTTCTTCAGATCAACCTTCTTCCCGGTCTTCTGATAGGTAACGCCCTTATCCTCCAGAACCTTAAAGATCGTCATACTGCTCTCACAATAGAAATCCGCATTGTCAATCCCGGCATAATCAGAAATTCCTACCGTCCTGGAATCCCCTATAAAGGCAGCATCGTAAAAGTAACTCCCGTCCACGCTCTCATAAGGATACTCTGTTGTCATTGCAGTCTTTCCTGCATCCGTATAGTATCGGGAATCTGTTTCTATGGGTGTATAGTACTCATATTCTGTAATTCCAACTCTGTTTTCTTCCTGCAGGGCATTCTCAGAATCCTGTATTTTTGAGGTTTCTTTGTCATCTTCCGTGTTATTACGGGTGTTATTTATTATATCTTGATTTGACTCTGTTTTTTCTCCATCCTGCAGATTTCCTGCATTTTCTATACCATTTTTGTTACTTTTTCCAGCTTCTTCAACATTTGCCGGACAGATATCCAAAGCCTCCTTGATCGTCTTCTTTTTATTTTCTTCCGTATGCTCCTCGCTCTTTTTAGCCGCCAAATCAATTTTTATTTCAGGAAGCTCCTCCGGATTTATCGCTTTGTCTTCTCCCTCTTTTTCCATTCTCTGCTCTGTCAGCTCCATAAGATCCTCATATATGGAGCTTATCCCCAGTTCCTTTGAACCGACCATCGCTATCACAACAGAACCGGTAAGCATTATAAAAAACGGACACTTTACCCTTTTTCTTTTCTTTTTATTTTTCCCTTTTTTCATAATTATCCTCATTTCCGAGCAACTTGTTGCCAAGAAAACATTTAAAATCTAAAATACAAAAACGGATTGTTGGCCCCTATCAAAATCTCATGTACCGCCAGCCAGAATACCGCCAGCAACAGTATCAGCATCAGCCAATGATTTTTATACTTTTTATAAAGTCTGGCTGGTAGTGGAGTCGCAAACAATACGCACAGAAGTAACAGCCACCAATAATCCTGCAGATATCTCTGCAGCTGTAAGGTGCCGGCTATAGCTGTCACCTCGTGAATTCCTATCAGATTCTTCAGATACGCCGTCAACTGTGAAAAATCCGTCATCGCAAATACAACCCAGGTGACCGGAATCACCAGAATAACATACAGATGTCCCAATATCTTTGACTTCTCCAGAAATTTCCCAATACCGCATTTTTCAATCGAGAGCAAAACAAAAAATAAAAATCCCCACAGAACAAAATTCCAGCTTGCCCCGTGCCAAAGTCCCGTCAAAGTCCAGACTACACACAGATTCAGAACTGTTCTGAGTTTTCCCTTTCTATTTCCCCCCATCGGAATATATACATATTCCCGGAACCATCTTCCAAGGGTAATGTGCCATCTTCTCCAGAAGTCAGAAACCGACTTCGCCGCATAGGGATTTCTGAAGTTTCTCGGGATCACAAAACCAAGCATCCGGCCAAGCCCCACTGCCATCAGGGAATACCCCCAGAAATCGAAATATATCTGAAAGGAATAGGCAAACGCTCCCAGCCATGCAACCGCCGGAGAAAGATTTCCGGCACCGACTGTCATGATCGTATTCCAAAGCGTTCCCATCTGGTTTGCAAGAAGTACCTTACTGCCCAATCCTATCACAAACAGTTTAATCCCCTTTTCCAGAACCGATGCTTTGATCTCCCTGTTTTGTAGCTGTAATGCGACCTCATCGTACTTTACGATCGGTCCCGCGATCAGCTGTGGAAACATACTGACATAAGTAGCAAATGCGATAAATCCCGCATGTTCTTTTATCATTCCCCTATAACAATCTATCTGATAAGAAACCATCTGAAAGGTATAAAAGCTGATCCCAAGGGGAAGCGTCAGTGCAAGCAACGGCATTATCTGCGTACCCGCCACCCGGTTCACATTTTCAGCAGCAAAATCCCAGTATTTAAAAACAAACAGAACGCCAAAGTCTACCAGCAGTGAAAAAAACATAGCAAACCTCCGCCGTCTCAGCATATGCTGACCATCTGTTTCTCCGTTGACATCAAAATAGAGAAAAGAAATCCCATAGTTAAAAAGCACAGAAAAAAGAAGCAGCAGAACGAAAAAAGGTTCCCCTACTCCATAAAAGATCAGACTGCCAAGTAACAATATTACATTTCGATACCTGGCGGGGCTGATCAGATATATTAGCATAAAAACCGGCAGAAACCGGAATAAAAATCCGATGCTGGAAAATAACATTGATAAATTTTCTCCCCTACAAATTAGGGTATTTTCTCCTCAGTAAATCCCTCTATTTAGTATATTCCAGCCTATCCTTTTTTACAAGTTCAAAGTGCGCGCGATGAACATATTTTTATATCACAGCTCCCTCCTGAGTCCCTTTGGATAATGATTCTTAATCTGTCCGTTTGATGCTTTTCCAAAGCCAATCGGATACCCTTCACACACAAGCAGCAACCATCCCCGCTCCTTTGCATCGCAGCTCAGACTTTCCCCGCGCATATAACGGGAAGCTTCCTCTAAAGATATTTCTCTTGCCCTGTCCGTTTCCCCCGGTTGCAGCGCAAGTGCCAGTGCATGGGAAGGTTCTATCCTGTTCTTTTTTTCCGTGCCAATATGCAGACCGGGTCTCACAATCCGCACGCCTTTTAAATCTATACAATAACCCGGAACCAGATAGATCTGCTCTCCAAAATGCTGCAATACGCCTCTTTGTTTTGTCAGCCAGCCCCTCTCGATTCCAAGTTCTTCACCCAGAAATTCCTCAACCTGCCTTTGGAGCTTCTTATCCTCATTACCTGAAGACATTTCCGGTGTTTTAAAAAGTTCTCCACTCTTTTTCAATCTGGCAATGAAATGTCCTTCCCCGCTTAGCAGGTGTGGCATCAGTCTCATGGTGTCTTCCAGATTCTCACAAGGGTTGTCCAACCACTCCGGTTTCCCGGAAATAAAAGCCGGATCATGCGGCACCTTCTCAATCTCAAACTCTTGATGTTTCTGCAAAAAAGCAGAAATAACTCCCTCGTTTTCCTCCGGTGAAAAGGTACAGGTAGAGTAAACCAGCACACCTCCCGTTTTCAGCATCGTGGCCGCCTGCTCCAGAATGTCTCTCTGCCTCTGTGCGCACATCTGTACATGCTCAGGACTCCATTCCTTTATTGCGACTTCATCCTTTCGGAACATACCTTCTCCGGAGCAGGGTGCGTCGACCACGATCCTGTCAAAAAAAGAAGGGAACAGAGATGCCAGATGTTCCGGTGTCTCATTGCTCACAACACAGTTGCGTATTCCCATTCTTTCAACATTCTGTCCCAGAATCTTAGCCCTGCCCGGCACAATCTCATTTGACAGAAGAAACCCCTGCCCGTTCATTCTCCCGGCGATCTGCGTACTCTTTCCTCCGGGTGCCGCACACAGGTCCAGAATCAGTTCTCCCGGCTTTGGATCGAGGATCTCGACAACCGCCATCGACGACGGCTCCTGAATATAGTAAGCACCGGCTTCATGATATACATGCTTGCCGGGCTGCTCCGCCGGGTCATAGAAGAATCCTTCCGCAGCCCAGCTGATTTTGTGAAGCGCAAAGGGCATTGTCTCCAGAAATTTTTTCTCTGTTCCTTTCAGCGGATTTCTCCGCAGGCCGTATACACGCTCTGTATCATAGCTATCCATAAATTCCTGAAAATCACTTCCAAGCAGTCTCCGCATCCGTTCAACAAATGCCTTTGGAAGCCTGTCGCATGTTCGTTGTACTTCTTCCATTCCCCGGTATCCTTTCTCCCTGTGCCTTTTCTATTCTCCCGTTGCAATATCAATCCGTCGAAGCTTTTCCAGCACAATTTCATCCTCTGTCGGAATATCCTCAGACATTTCAATCTGTCTGCGCACCTGATACATCTGACCATCCAAAAAAGCAATCTGTTCCGCACATTTGGTTAGAGTGTCTACGATCTCACTCTGATTAGGAATATCCTGTTTATACTTTAACTGATGCTCCAGGCTCGCCCAGAAGTCCATCGCAATCGTCCGGATCTGCACCTCCACTGCCATCTCCTTCGTCTGGTCGGAAAAGAACACCGGCACACTTACGATCATATGATAGCTCCTATATCCATTCGGCTTCGGTTTCTTGATATAGTCTTTCTCCCGTATAACGGTGATATCGTCCTGCTTCGCCAGTGCCTGTGCAAGTTCATAAATGTCATCTACATAGGAGCAGACCACACGAATTCCCGCCACGTCATACAGATTCGCCTCCACATTCTCAACCGTAAAGTCCAGCCCTTTTCTGGCAAGCTTCTCCATAATACTGGTACTGCTCTTGAGTCTTGAACTGATCGACGCGATAGGATTTCTCTGAAAGCGTACATTGAATTCTGAGTTTAAAACATCAAATTTGGTACGTACCTCCTTGATTGCACAGCTATATCGCATACGCATTTCCCGATATTCCACTACCTCGCTCGCTTTCTTGATTCTTTTTTCATAGATCGCTTTATCTACCTGCGGAAACATCATAAGCTCTGTATTATTTGATTCTGTATTCATTTCATCTAATGGAAAAAATGGATTCCCACTCATCTTTCTTTCGTCCTCCGATTGTGGTTTTCTGTTGTCCTATTTACTATACCGCTTTCCCGGTCTTTAAACAATGAATGTATTCTAAATTTTTTATTACATTTTATGAATGCACCTGCACCAGCGCATGCATTTCCTCTTCGCCATAACAAAAAAAGAACCCACTGTCCCGTGAGTTCTTCTTTGTATTTATCCGTTTTGTACCGTTCTTAAGGAATTACTGGTTGTTATTCTGTACATATACGGAATCATCATATCCCTGATTATTGTTCTGGAATCCCTGCGGCTGACCATTGCCGAATGTTATCTCTTTCAGGGCTACATACAGCTCTGCGTCTGTCATGTACTTGTAAGGATTTACCCAGAATACACCTACCAGACCACAGGTAATCGCTGTCAGGATCATCCATCCGATAAAGGAAAGATCCAAAACAAAGGCATCCCACTTGTTGCCGTTCATCATCTGCTTACTCATCGCGAAAGCATCCTGATAAGATGTCTCAGGATTCTCTGCAAGAATAAACGGAATCATCCGGTACTCATAGGACTTAATGATACCCGGAATCACAAACAGCAGAGACCATAAAAAAGTAAACAGCTGTCTCAGGAACATAGCAAGTGCTACATTTCCATAGGAATGTGTAAATCCGTATCCAAGTTCACCAAGTTCAGCCTTCTGGTAATGGCTTACCACGAAGAAACGGCGTCCACCAACCTCAAGCGGATTCAGTACAAATACCCCGATTACCGCAGCGATCAGCATGATTACAGCTACAATACCGATGTAATATGACAGATAGCTCAGCATTACATCCACGGATGAGCCGTATTCAGAAGCCTGATTCTTTACATTAGAACTACTGCTGGAAGCACCTCCCCCGATAGCAATTGTCAAAGCAATACCTGCCACTACCATTTTCCAGTAGTTAAACTTTACGAACCGCTTTGCATTCTCCTTGAGTTCTGCTCTTGTCCACATACTCTTTCTCCTCTCACGTGTATAGATTACATCCAAATTCGGATGTCTTATTTACAATAATATATTAGCCATCAGAAAGCAATATGCAAAATTACCAGTTTTGTCTCACTATTGCCTTATTTTACGCGGTATGCACGTTTTCCGAATCAAAACAGACCGTAATTTCGGTTCCTTTTCCCACCTCACTGACAAGCGAAAGTCTGGCCTTATGAACCGCTACAATATGTTTGACAATCGCCAGTCCAAGTCCTGTTCCGCCGGTCGACTTGGAACGGCTTTTATCAACCCGGTAAAAGCGCTCAAAAATACGTTCCTGATGTTCTTTCGGAATTCCGATACCGGTATCCTTTACACACAGGATGGTCTTTCCACTTTGCTGTTTTACACTCACGCAAACGTTTCCACCCACATTGTTGTAGGAAATTGCATTATCGCACAGATTATAGATCAGCTCTTCGATCATCTGCTTATCGCCCTTGATATAGCAATTTTCACCTTCCATGGTCAGCATGACACGCCGTTCTTCTGCCCGAAGCTGCAGCATATCCACGCTGTCACGTACAAGTTCGTACAGATTAAGAGTCTCAAAGGGAATCTCCTGCGTGAGGACATCCATCTCCGAAAGCTTGATCGTATCGTTGATCAGGGTGAGAAGCCGGTTGGCACTCTGATGAATACCAGCCGCAAAGCGCACAGCATCCTGTCCGGTCGCCATGCCGTTTTCAATCAGCTCCGAATATCCCGAAATTGCCGTAAGAGGTGTCTTTAATTCATGGGAAACATTAGCCGTAAATTCCTGCCTCACATTGGCATTATTCAGAATCGCATCATGCTGTTCCTTGATAGTCTCCGCAAAAGGAACCAGCTCCTCATATATATCTGCTTCGTTGATCCGGTCCATATCCGAAGCCATTTTCTCAATCGGATACACAAGACTCTTTGTCAGATAATGGGACAAAACCAGACACGCAGTGACAAGTACCACGATTGCAAGCAAAAGTACCGGGAAAGAATGTGACAAAATACTCCAGATATTATGGGATTCTCTTGCTACCCGCAGGATATTCCCATCATTAAGACGAATTGTATAGTAGAATGTATCCTTATTCACCGTCGTGGACTGTCTCACCGACTGCCCCTCACCAGATTCCAGAGCTTCTACTACCTCCGGTCTCTGCGCATGGTTATCCATGTCCTCCACATCCACTTCACTGTCATACAGGACATTTCCATCCGGATCTATGATTGTGGTACGGATATTATCAATGTTCCGGCTGGCATCCTCCGCCTGAATAACTGCTGTATCATCATCGTCCACTTCCTTTTCCGTCAGAAGATGTGCGTAGGTTTTCAGATCCTCCATCACCTGTGCCTGAAGAATGTGGTAGAAAACAACGGTCATTAAAAAAAATGTCACAATCACAGCCAGTAACGATATAAAAATAAGCTGACGATTTATCTTTTTTTTCACCGGTACTCTCCTAATCGATCACACTGTCAAGAATATAGCCGACATTCCGGACTGTCTTGATCATGCTGCCTGCTTCTCCAAGCTTCTGCCGAAGTGTTTTGATGTGCATATCCAGTGTTCTGGATTCCCCCTGAAAATCCATTCCCCACACATGGTTCAAAATATCATCCCGGCTTGTCACAATCCCCGCGTGGAGCATCAGCATTTTTAACAGTTCATATTCCTTGTAGGTAAGCTCGCAAAGCTTATTATCCACATAGACAGCATGTCTTTCACTGTCCAGAAAGATTTTGCCGATTGTCAGACACTTGTCACCGTTTCCTTCCCCGCTTCTGCGCAGAAGGGCTTTTACACGGGAAATCAGCTCCATCACGCCAAACGGCTTTGTGAGATAATCATCCGCTCCCATATCAAGCCCCTTGACCTTATCAATTTCCGTCGCTTTCGCCGTCACCAGGATGATCGGAATCTTTTTCATGACGGTATCCTTCCGAAGCTTCTCCACAATGCTGAGTCCGCTCTCATCCGGCAACATGATATCCATCAGAATCAGACTGGGAACCCGTTCTTTGACCGCCTCATAAAATTCCTTCGCATTCTCATAGACCTCGACATCATAGCCGCTGTTCTTGAGCGAAAAACTTTCTATTTCACTGATATTCCGGTCATCCTCCACAATATAAATTGTGCTCATTCCCATCACCTTTCTTCTGATTTGACTTTCTTTCGTGTTTACGGCAGTTCATACTCCTTCATAAAGGAAGCATACATTTTATGGAACTGCTCTGTATTGTTCTCTCGTATCTCTTCATTATAACCATGCATTTCCAGTGAATCATCTCTGACCTGTACCATGCTGACTGCAACATGCGCACAATGCGCTGCCACTCTCTCATAGCTTGTCACAATATCAGTCAACAGAAATCCCATTTCCACAGTACATTTGCCCTTGCGCAGTCTCTTGATATGACGCTTGCGCACCTCGGCACTCAGATCGTTGATCACTGCAAGAAGTGCCTCCACTTCATAGCTAAGCTCGGGTTTTTCCTCCTGAAAAACGGTAAAGGAGACATCCAGCATACGGCACACAGCTGATGTGAAAATTCCAAGCTCTTCCTGTGCTTTTTTAGAAAACTCTTTTTTCTTTTCCTCCATCTCTTCACAGGACTTTACAATGCTCACTGAATGATCTGAAATACGTTCAAAGTCCGCTATACTGTGCAAAAACAGTGTGAGCGACTGACTGTCCTTCTCCGACATTTCACGTCCGGTCAGCTTGAGCATGTAGGTACCAAGCACATCCTCATAACGATCCACATCGTCCTCCATCTGCTCAACCTCTTTGGCTGTTTCCTTATCATACTTGTCCAGCATCGCAATTGCCTTAAAGAAGGAATCTTTTACGGTATCTGCCATATGGAAGATAACCTTACGGCACTGTTCCATTGCAACCGCAGGATTATTGATAAAACGGCTGTCCAGTGTCTTGATATCCTCATCAATGTAGCGGTTCTGCTGATTCTCTGAAGGATCTTCCTTGATGGTGAGATATGCCAGTTTTTCAAGCATATTAGAAAAAGGAAGCAACAGACAGGTCGCAAAAATATTGAAGATACTGTGTACCACAGCAATCCCATAAGGCTGCGCCGCCGTATTCAGGAATTCAAAATGTACCGCCGCATTGATGCTGTAAAATAAAATCATAAAAATGACTGTTCCAATAATATTAAAATACAGATGGATAAGAGCTGCTCTTCTCGCATTCTTGGAGGTTCCGATTGAAGAAAGCAGTGCTGTGACACAGGTACCAATATTCTGTCCCATAATGATCGGTATGGCTGTACTGAACGGAACTGCACCGGTCACACAAAGTGCCTGCAAAATACCTACCGACGCAGAGGAAGACTGAATGACAGCCGTCAGGAGAAGACCTGCCAGCATACCAAGAATCGGGTTGGAAAACATAAGCAGTAAATTGGTAAATTCAGGAACATCCGCTAATGGCTCCACTGCCGTAGACATTGTGTCCATACCAAACATCAACACCGCAAATCCAACCATGATAAGTGCCACGTTTTTCTTCTTTTCATTTTTGGAAAAAAGGAAAATTGCTACTCCGATAACCGCCAGTATCGGAGAAAATGAAGTCGGATTCAACAGTCTGATCAGGAAATTATCGCTCTGGATTCCCGCAAGACTCAGAACCCACGATGTGACTGTGGTACCGATATTGGCTCCCATGATCACACCAACTGCCTGGGAGAGTTTCATAATTCCGGAATTGACAAAACCGACAACCATAACCGTGGTCGCCGAAGATGACTGGATGACCGCCGTGACGCCTGCTCCCAGCAGTACACCGTGCAGTTTTTTGGAAGTCAGCCGTTCCAGAATCTGTTCCATTCTGCCGCCACTTACCTTTGCAAGCCCGTCACCAAGCACCTGCATTCCGTACAAAAACAGTGCCAGACCGCCTAACATCGTCAGAAAAGCAAAGAAATCCATAATATCCTCCTCATACTGTTTGCATATAATAAACACCCATATGATCTGAAGTTACCATGGATCATTATGCCACACCATCACTGTTTTGTAAATTGAATGTAAAGTTTATGTAAAGTCGCCTTACAAAATTCTGGTATTGAGGATATCTCCCGTCTCCTGGAAGATTTCCCACTCTCCGACATTTACCGCATGATCTCCTATCTTTTCAAGATATTTTGCAATCATCAGGATATCAATACAGTCATCGGCATTTGCGGTGTCTTTTTTCAAATGTTCAATCAGATCCCTCTTTACGGTATTGAACAGTTCATCAATAACATCATCCTTTTCGATTACCTGCTCTGCTTCATCCTTACTTCTTTTCAGAAATGCTCCCACCGAATCGTGAAACATTTCCTTTGTCTCTCTCACCATCTCATCCAGATGTCCGGAATACGCAGCAAAATCCTTGATGTTCATACGCAGAAGCAGCTCCGCAATATCGACCACGTGGTCTCCGACTCTCTTAATATCCGTTACGACCTTGAGAGAAGCCGATACCATCCGCAGATCCCTTGCCACCGGCTGCTGTTTGGTGATCAGAGACAGACACCTGGATTCTATCTGTTTCTCCATGTCACGTACCTGATGATCCTGCTCTGAAATATCAATAATCGTACTCCGGTCTCCCAGCTGCATTGCGCTGAAAAGCTTCTCATACACAGCTTCTACCATGAAGCACATTCTTTTCAGATCATCCCTGAGCTGTATCAGCTCATTTTCAAATATTGTCCTCGTTGTCATGGCCTATCCTTTCTTTCCGTATCTATCGTATCTATATACAGTCACATCATCCGAATCTTCCTGTGATGTAGTCTTCGGTTCTCTTATCTTTTGGTCTTGAGAAAATGTTATCCGTTGTATCAAATTCAACGACCTCTCCCACCAGGAAAAATGCCGTATCATCCGACACTCTGGTAGCCTGCTGCATATTGTGTGTAACAACTACGACAGTGTATTTTTTCTTCAACTCAATCATCAGCTCTTCTACCTTCAGAGTAGAGATCGGATCCAGTGCAGAGGTCGGCTCATCCATCAGCAGAACCCCCGGTTCCACCGCCAGAGCTCTTGCAATACACAGTCTCTGCTGCTGTCCGCCGGAAAGACCAAGTGCAGATTTTTTCAGACGGTCCTTCACTTCCTCAAAAATTGCTGCGTCCCGCAGACTGCGTTCTACGATCTCATCCAGCTGCGTCTTATTTTTGATGCCGTGTATCCTCGGTCCGTAGGCAATGTTATCATAGATACTCATTGGAAACGGATTGGGCTGCTGGAACACCATACCAACTCTTTTGCGCAACAGTGTCGTGTCTACCTTCGGTGCATAGATATCCTCGCCGTCCAGAAATACCTGACCTTCTATCCTTACGTTATCAATCAGATCATTCATCCGGTTCAGTGTCTTTAGAAAAGTAGATTTTCCGCATCCCGACGGTCCGATAAACGCCGTCACCGCATGGGAACGGATATCCATATCAATATCCTTAAGTGCATGATTGGAACCGTAGTACAGATTTAATTTTTTTGTGCTTATTTTCGCGTTTCCCATTTTGTTCCTCATTTCGCATGTTTTCTATTCTTTGTTCTGAATAGTTACGTTCTGTGTTACCTTCTGGCGTTTACATCCAGCTTTCCGGCAAGGAATTTTGTCACGAAATTAATGAGTAGGACAATGAGCAGAAGAACTACTGCAATGCCGAATGCCACATTGTACTGCGCCTTTGACATACTCAGATACAACTGGATCGTCAAAGTACCGCCGGATTCCATGATCTTGTGCAAAAGCCCCATTCCGGCCTTCGGAAGAAGATAGCCACTTCCTGCCGTAAACAGAAGTGCTGCCGATTCCCCTACGATACGTCCGACTGCCAGAATTACTCCGGTGATGATACCTGGCATCGCCGACGGCAGCAAGATCGTTCTTATCATATACCATTTGGTCGCTCCGATCCCGACTGCACCGCTACGGTAGCTGTCCGGAACGGTTTTCAGCGCCTCCTGCGTGTTTCTCGTGATCAGAGGCAGCACCATCAGGGTAAGCGTAAGTGCACCGGTAAGGATAGAATAGCCAAATCCAAGAGTCGTCCCAAAAAAGACCATACCGAACAGACCAAATATAATGGATGGTATACCGGAAAGTGTCTCCGTCGTAAATTCGATCAGGCGTACAATCTTGCCCGGCTTCGCATATTCATTCAGATAGATGGCTGAACCAATCCCGATCGGTGTTGCGATCAGCAGGGTGAGTACCACCACATAAAGCGTATTGACAATATTTCCTGCAATACCTGTTGTTCCCTGCAAGGCACTTGTGACTGTTGTCAAAAACTCCAGACTGATACTTCCAACACCCTTTACGAAGACATACGCGATAATTCCGATCAGAAGAAGTACCGAAAAGAACGCTGCAAGATAGATCAGGGCAAGCACACAGTTGTCTTTAACTTTTCTGGTCATTGCTCTTTCCTCCCCTTCTTCAAAATTCCATTTAAGGTGATGTTGGTCAGCATAATAAAGAGGAACAGAACAAGTCCTATGGTGAACAATACCTGTCTGTGCAGTCCGCTCGCATAACTCATCTCACTGACGATCGCTGTTGTCAGGAAACGAACCGAATTGAACGGCAACGGCATATTGACAGAACTTCCCGATACCAGACTGATCGCCATAGCCTCTCCGATCGCCCTTCCGACTCCGAGTACCACAGCTGTAATAATGCCGGATTTTGCAGCCGGGATCATTACCTTGAAAATTGTCTGGATCTGCGAAGCTCCCAGTGCAAGTGAAGAAGCCTTGAGCTGCGACGACACCGCACGAAGTGCCGACTCACTGATATTGATCACAGTAGGCAGAATCATGACTGCAAGAACAATGACTGCCGAAATCAGATTGGCTCCTCCTGTAAACTGATGTGTCTCTGAGCCCTGAAATATCTTCTTTTCCCACTGATACATCAAAGGATTCAGGATCATAAGCCCCAAAAGGCCATATATAACAGATGGAATCCCCGCAAGCAATTCCACAGCCGGTTTTACAACCTTTGCAAGCTTCGGCGGTGCCACCTCAGCCAGAAAAACCGCTGTCAGAATCCCAATCGGTACACCCAGCAGAATTGCAAAAAACGTACCGACAACAGACGTCAGGATTACATATAAAATTCCAAAGGAAGGGGTATCTGCCGTCGGTTTCCACACAGTAGAGAAAAGAATTTCTTTTACTCCAACCTTAAAGATGGCAGGCGTCCCGTTTGCGATCATATATAATGTAATGGAAGCAACCGCAAGAACAGCAAAAAAGGCACATATCGTAAAGATAATCTGCGCTGCCTGTTCTACTCCTCTCACCTGACGGCCACCTCTTGTCAAAGAGCTGCCTTCCCGGTCTACATCCACCATATCGATTTCTTTTACATCCAGATTACTTATGGTCATTTTAATCCTCTCATAACTATTTCTCATGGTCGGGCATGGAACAAAACAATTCCTGTCCATGCCCGTATCTGATATTATGTTTGATATCCAGTTGCTTTTATTGCCTTAGTCCGGAATGATCAGGCCAACACCTTTGATCAGGTCTTTTCCCTCATCAGACTTCAGGTAGTTAAATAATTCCTGTACAGCGGGGCTCTGCTCTGTGATCTCTCCCTTGGTTGCCATTACGAAAGGTCTGCTCAGCTTATAGTCGCCGGCCTTGATATTTTCCTCTGTAGGCTCTACATCATCCAGTGCAAGAGCAACAACAGAATCATCTACTACATCAAGAGATACATAACCGATTGCACCAGGTGTTGATGCTACCTTTGCCATAACTGCACCGGTAGAATCCAGCTCGTTTGCATAAGCACAGGCATCTTCCAGTCCAAGAAGCTCCTCAAATGCTCCTCTGGTACCGCTTCCTGCCTCACGTCCTACTACAACGATTGCCTCATCTGCTCCACCGACATCACTCCAGTTTTTGGTTTCACCCTTGTAGATGCTGACAAGCTGATCTGTCGTGAGACCTGTCACCGTTCTTTCCGGATCTGTTACCACTGCGATTCCATCAATGGCAACGATATTCTCTACTGCGCCGGAGGATTTTTCTTCATCCTTTAATGCTCTGGAGGAATTACCAATGTCTACACTTCCTGCAAGTACGGACTCAATTCCTGCGGAAGATCCGGTAAATTCAGCCGTAACCGTCACATTCGGATATTTTGCCATAAAGCTCTCTGCTACTGCATTTGCAAGTTTCTCCATCGAGGTAGAACCAGCCATTGTAACAGTTCCGCTGATATCAGCAGCAGGCTCCTGTGCTGCGGTATCCTCTGTAGCAGCATCTGCTGTCGTGTTATCTGCTGCGGAGGTATCCTCTGCTGCAGGTGCATCCTGTGTTGTTTCCTCTGTCTGTGTGGCTGTGTCTGTTGCTGTTGTATCAGCAGCGTTTCCACATCCAGTCATCGTTCCTGCTACCAGAACAGTAATACCAGCCAAAGCTGTGATTTTTTTCAGTACATTTTTTTTCATAATATTTTCCTCTTCCTTTCTTGTTGATACTGCCATTATATGAGACACCCCGCTTTACAAACCACCATGTTTCCGTAAGGGGTTTGTAAATCTTTTTTTACGTTCCTTTTACAGATGTCTCGATAATGTTCAGATACAGGCGCGGAAATACTGGATTTTTGTCAAAAAAACTGTTATTATCTGTTTTATTGGTATTGTGGGAATAAAACTCTACGATATTAAATATTCGATAGGAAAACAGGTTATGCTTATCTACAGATACATATAGAAATAGAAAACAGAATTCTATATTTGAATGAAGTTCTGATTGATATCAGATTTTTGTGAATGGAGAACGAAATGATCAAAATATTATTTGTATGCCACGGCAATATCTGCCGGAGCACTATGGCACAGAGTGTCATGACTCATATGATCGGACAATTACGCAAAACAGGAGAATTTCAGATTGATTCCGCAGCTACAAGCCGCGAAGAAATCGGAAATCCTCCTCATTATGGAACCGTGAATAAGCTTCGCGCTGTCGGCATCCCTGTTGTTCCCCACAGGGCCCGCCAGATGACCATTGCTGATTACGATACCTTCGATTATCTGATCGGCATGGACGATGCAAATATCCGCAACATGACGCGCATCGCGGGCGGAACAGACAGCGATGGCAAAATCTTTAAACTGCTCTCCTTTGCACAGTACCGCAATGCCCCAACCAGGAATCTGCCTTCCGCGAGGGATGTGGCCGATCCCTGGTACACAGGTGACTTTGATGCCACCTACCGCGACGTTGTCGCTGGCTGTGAGGGGTTGATCAGGTATTTGCAAATTTAACGGATTTCTTCGGAACCCTTCTTTCGCTTTTAAGCCAAGTTCCTCGTGGTTTTGTCTGAGCCAAACATTGTAAAATCATATTCTTATCTGGAACAATCCATGACGATTGCAGTATGCATAGACATTTCCATGTCCGGCAATCCGAAATCTACATTCTGCACTCTGCTCCGGATAGAACTTCTCAAGCTGTAGCCGTTCTTACGTAACATAGACAAGAAACGAAATATAATGATGCTTCTCCATCTCGTGCGGTACCGTAACATAATACTCGTTCTCTAACCGTTCCACCGTAATCACATGCTCTGGATCAGCTTCTTCTGCCTCCAACGCTGGCAAGGTTATTCCGCAGCAGCTCACCACGGACTCTCCAATCGAATGGACCACATTGCCTGACATCAGTTCAATCACAGATACCCTGAGTGCTCCGGCAAGCGGCTCCAAAAGTGAAATGTCAGGAAACCCTTTGGCATTTTCTCATGAACGGCAAAATCAGGTTAAGCTCTCCGCTTATTACGAATCTCTTCGTCAATCTTTTCCGCAAACTCTTCAAGGGAAAGAACGGTGGTATCCGCTTCTCCGTGTAATCTATAGGCAACTGTGCCATTCTCCATCTCTTTTGCACCGATTACAAGAAGATACGGAACCTTCTGTACCTGTCCTTCTCTCATACGATATCCCAGCTTCTCTGCACGGTCATCCAGCTCTACCCTGATATTCCGGTCCTCCAGAGTATCACAGATTTTGTGGACATAGTTCATCAGTTCCTCATTATCTGTCTTGACAGGCATAACCTTTACCTGTACCGGTGCAAGCCACGTCGGGAGATTTCCCTTCGTCTCCTCCAGAATATATGCCATAAACCGGTCTAACGATCCCAGAATCGCTCTGTGCAATACCACAGGTGTCTTCTTC
>CAKRPS010000047.1 GCA_934385475.1 uncultured Lachnospiraceae bacterium
GAACTTTCTTCTTATTTTTTGAGCATTCCCCCATATTCGATATTTTCTCCTCTACAGAATATGTAATTGCCTTTATTATACCTTCTTTTTCATGATGCGTATACTCTATATGGAGATTTTACCTGGATTTTGTACAGAAAAAGAGTCATTGTTGCACATTTTTCTGATATTTTGTGCAACAATGACCTTCACTTTTTCTATCCATTCAACATTCTATTCTTTCACAACTAATCTTCCTTCTACCTCTCTGAAAAGATGCGGATTCATCATCATATATTCCTCAATGATATCCCGATAAGAGGTCGCCAGCACCCGAGGCGGTGCATTAGGCTTTAGCTCCTCCAGCGAAATGTCCAGGAAATTCTGCATATTCATATAATGAAATTTGGATAACGCAATGGTATAAAGTTTCTGTTTATCCAATGCTTTTCCATCCAGTGTCAATGTTTCGAACTCCTGCTGTCCGCGAGACCAGGTAATCTGCATTCCATGGGAAAACTGGTAAAATTCTGTATGCTCCCCCTCAAATGCTTCTTCCCGTAAAATACGCCGCAGCATTCGTTCAATCTGTGTACCATTCACCCGTAACATATACACGGTTTCATCATAGGGAAGGCATTCTACAAGATCCTGATAATGAACCACCGGTCCTAGTCCATAGCTCCGAATTGCTCCTGAACCCATCAGCATCAAGTCGACTCTCAGGCTGTCACATAATATATCTGCAATGAGATTTCCCAGTGCAGTCTCCTGATTTCTTGCCGGGTGCGTCAGACAATTCGTAAACCTTGTTACAATGCGGTCATATTTTTTAAACCAATATGTGTCAGAAGAACGGTAAAGTCAATATCAATCCCATTATACGCATTGCAGATATTTCCCACTTCCAACGCAGCCTCTCCGATATCCACAAAAGAACCTATCAGTTCATCCGCCTTTGTCTGTGCCAGAATATCCTCTGTAATAATTCCTATGAAAAGAATCTTCATCCCATCCATCTCTGCAATGTAGAATGGTTGAAACAAGCGTCTACGGTTGGCACGGATATGAAAATTCGCATTGATAATCGGAAAATTTGCACATTTTTCCAGAAACAAAAGATGGGATAAGCCATAATCTACCTCATGATTCCCAATTGTTGCCACATCCGGTCCCAATAAATTCATAATGCCAATGGTGGATACACCCTTATATTCCGAATCAATGACGGAACCACGAAACATATCTCCCGCAATCGCATAGAGTACGTTTTTTTCCTGCCTCCGGACCATGTTTACATAGCCAGAGAGAAATGACACTCCTCCCTCCCTATTCCATATTCACGGTTCCTTAACGATATGACACTTGCGTAATTCCCTCCGGGTAATCCAAATCCTGACTTTCATCCTCCACTGTACAGTTGGTAAATACGATAGTATTGTTCGGCGGGTTATATCCTTCCTCCAAAAAGACCTGGTACTTATTGCCTCTGAACTGGCAATTCTCGAAGTCGACCCCAAGAGACTCCTGACAGGTTATGAATGGACTGCCCTCTGATTTTGTTTCATTTCCTATAATCTTGCAATCATAAAAATCCATGCTGTAGCAGCCAATAAAGGAAAACATACTGTACTGTTCACTGGTCATAAAGCTGCAATTGTTAAATGTGACTACTTCTGCCGCTGAAAACCATACAAGACCATAGGTACACTCATAAATGTCTGTATCGTCTACTGTTAAATTAAAAATACTATAAGCTTCTATTCCATAGGTTCCACTTCCATATAAATTACAGTTATCAATTTCTATATAGCTGCATCGATTAAGATAAATCACACTGCCGGTACAATATCCGGGTTCCACTTCATGACCGCAGGTCAGGCCGCGTAGTGTAATCTCATGACAGTCTTCAAATCCCAGCGTTCTTGCATAAGAATTTTCTGTACTGAGTTCCACTCTGGCACCTTCTTCCGCTTCGATACATAGATTCTCCACATTTTGCACCGTATACTCTGCCAGACCCTCATAACTCTCTATCCAGTCAATATTAGGATTTTTTATGCTATCACAGTTAAGATCGCTGAAATTATACGTTCCTTCTTTCAGGATAATCTTGGTCCGGTTCTGAATCGCCTCTACCAGCTCCTGAACTGTAGATACCGTTACCTCATTCACATACTGATATTCTTTTTTCTGCTCCATTTCCTTTGAACCTACCCGCAGATATGTGCAGATCATTACATGCTCCAGTCCCGTTTCCTTCCATAACTCCTGTTCGCAATAGCGGAGTTCATTTTCTCCAATCAGAGTCAGGGTTCGCACTGTATCTTTTTCATCACGCCGGTTTTTTAACCGCGCCACAGGCTGACCATCCGAAGTAGGATCCTGTTTTACAAGGGCCATTCCATTTATTGATTGCATTTCGTATCCAGTGCGGCTGTAATCCGCATACAGGCTGTTTTCTTCCTCGTATATGAGAATCTCGGAGAAAATCCACTCATGCTCTGCATAATAGTACGGATTATTAACCGATGGTTCTGTATCATCTATAGAATCGCTATACTCAAAACCAACAAGCATCCAGTCTCCACAAAAATCATCCCAATCACCGTCCACTGATCCAGTAGTTTCTGTTTCTGTTTCCTCTTCTGTTTCTGTTTCCTCTTCTGTTTCTGTTTTTGTTTCCGCTTCCACATCTGTTTCCTGCTTTGTTCCTGGCTTCGGAGTTAATTTTTTATCTTCTGGATTTTTCCCACATGCACTTAATAATACTGCTGAAAGCATGGCTGTTATAACCAGTATCACTCCTTGTACTTGTAATTTTTTCATATTAATCTCCCTCCATCATTCATATGCTTTAAAATCTGTTTCTTTCCTCCTTTATACCTGATTTCAATCATTCCGTATATACTAATGATTGGAAAAAAACCTCTATAAACAAAAATTCCAATCATTATCATACTATATATAGTGTAATAACGATTGGTTTTTCTAAATGTAGTGTTCTTATGCTTCTATTACGTTATCACCAGACCCAGACTGTACTTTCTGATCCAGAATCTTCATCCTCCTGAGTGATATCCGTTCCTCTGATCTGCATCTCGCATAATCCTCCGTCTTCATGTGCCAGTGCTGAATCAGTATTCCTTCCGGATTGTTTTTTGCTGTATTCTTTTACTTACCAGAGATATCGCAGCCGGAATCATCTATAGGAGTCTCTTTTCCATTTTCCTATGGAAATCTTTGGCTGGACTGGAGCAGAAATTTCTGAAATTGCCACCCCTGTGCTTTTATTTCACTATGGATTATCCCTGTAGAATATAAATCTGCAAAGTGGGGAGCATCACCCGAAGCGGTGCTTATGTCATTCAGCCTACTTCCATGAAATCTCTTTCCTTTGCTTTCGGCTATATCCTTCCCACTACCGGGCGGATTCGGGACTTTAACCCGTTAGAAACGTTCGCCGCTAGGCGCACTAGCAAAAAATCACCCCGGTTCTTTGGCAAACCGGGGTGATTTCATTTTCTCTGTTATACTTTTTACTGTACTTTGTCACCAAGTGTGATCGTCACCGTCTTGCTTTCATAACCGCCGTTGCCGACTGTCATGATCTTCATTTCAACCTGCTCTCCTTTGGCATGGAACTGTAATTCCTCCTGCAGTTCATCCATGGAACTGATCTTCTGACCTGCAAACTCTGTGATGATGTCACCCTTCTGTAATCCTGCCTGTGCAGACGGTGTATTCTCATATACCTGCACTACATAGACACCTTCCGGCATACCGTAGGTTTCCACAACATCCTGTGTCACCGTAATTCCTGATATGCCAAGATAACCTCTTTCTTCCTCTGCAACTCTGTTCTTGGTCTCCTTCAGCATAAGATCCGCAATGATCGGATTGGCTGCTGAAATCGGGATTGCATATCCCATGCCCTCTACAGTGCTTCCACCAATCTTGTTGGAGTTGATACCGATTACCTCACCTTTGAGGTTCAAAAGTGCACCACCGGAGTTACCGGGGTTGATTGCTGCATCTGTCTGGATAAAGGTTCCAGTTGAACCGTCTGAAAGTTCAATGCATCTGTTCAGGGCACTGATAACACCGGTTGTTACAGACTGTCCATAACCGAGAGAGTTACCGATCGCAATCGCCGGTTCGCCCACTGTCAGGGAATCTGAATCTCCTAATGTTGCTACTGTAATCTCATTCAGGGTAGCTGCATCAATGCTGTCGACCGGAACTGCGATCACCGCAAGATCCATATCGGCATCTGTACCCTTTACAAAGGCTTCTGCCTCACTGTCTTCCACGAATTTTACAGTCAGTTTGTCGGCACCTTCGATTACATGATAGTTGGTTACGATCAACAGCTCCGAATCATTCTTTCCAACGATAATACCGGAACCGCTTCCTTCTCCTTCACTGGTCATTGCCTGACCGAAGTACGAGATCGTCTCTGTAAAATGATTGTTGATGGACACGATAGAAGGCATAACCTCCGACACAACGTTTGTCACATCCGTAACAACTGTGGTTGCTGTCTCTGTCTGCTTTGTCGTGGTTGCCGTATCTGCGCTCTGCACTTCACCGGATGCCGCCGTTACCGCGTTGTTCGTCACCGCCTCACTAACCTGCTGCGTCTCTGCCTTGGTATTCACACCGGATACCGTTTCTACCACATAGAATCCCAGTCCCGCAAATACACCAAAGAACAAGCCTAAACCAACGCAGGCCAAAGCCTTCTTAAAATATCCATTTCCGGTTTTCGGCTTTTTCTCTTTCTTATGTGCCGCCTGTGCATAATTATTTGGATATGTGTTGCCATATTGATAGCTTCCTGCATTATGACTGTAGGTACCACCTGTCTGATAGGCACTGCCTGTGCTCTGTGTACTCTGATAGCTGTTGGTACTGCCTGTGTTCTGTCCACTTTGATAGGTACTGCCTGTGTTCTGCGTACCTTGATAAGTGCTGCCCTGCGTTGAAGCATTCTGATAGGTACTTCCCTGATAGCTGCTCCCCTGATAGGTGTTTCCTGTGTTATGCTGATAGGGTGTATTCTGGTTTGCAGCATCGCTATGTGAATAATCATTTGGATAATTGTTATCGTACATATAAATCCTTCCTTTCCGGATGTTGTCCTTTTTCTTTACTATGTGGACAGTATAAAACCCAATTGTGTTCAAATTGTGATAAAAATTTAGAAACTTTGTGTTCAAATTTGCTTGCATCTATTACATAACACAGCAGATTATTTTTGGATACAACCGGAATCATCGCCAGCACATCTTTATCAACACATTCATATATTTCACTAATAGTATCTTTTTTCAGCCAACAAATCTCTTTTTCATTGTTATACTGATCTTTGAATATTTCCGAAAAAGACTCATATATATACTCTTCTTTTTTTGTATCATATTTAAAATCGTAAGAAAACTTTCTTCCAGATTCCATAAATGTTATGCCTAATTCACATACATCGCTCTCTGTAAATATATTAGACATTAAACTATTTTTCTTATTCAAAAGCACCCTTTTTATATCATTAATTATTTTTTATGCAATTTTTTTTCATCAAAAATATATCTGCATAAAAAAAACGGCAGCCGTTTCCGACTGCCGTCTCATTTTTATTTTCTATATTATATTCACACTATTCCACAGTTACCGATTTCGCCAGATTTCTCGGCTTATCCACATCGCAGCCCTTTCCGACCGATACATAATATCCAAAAAGCTGAAGTGGAATAATTGCCAGGGAATTGGCAAAGTAAGGATTTGTCTCCGGGATATAAATCACATAATCCGCCGCTTTCTCAATTGCTTTGTTCTCCTCACAGGTCACTGCAAGAACAAAAGCTCCTCTTGCCTTAACCTCCACCATATTGCTGATCGTCTTGGCATAAAGCTCAGGCTGCGTAGATACTGCTGCAACCAGCGTTCCCTCTTCGATCAGGGAGATGGTTCCATGCTTGAGCTCTCCTGCCGCATACGCCTCCGAGTGGATATAGGAGATTTCCTTGAGTTTTAAAGAGCCCTCAAGTGAAATGGCATAATCGATCCCACGTCCAATAAAGAACACATCCTTGGCTCCGATATACCGGTTGGCAAATTTCTGGATCTTCTGTTTGTTATTTAAAAGAAGTTCTATCTGATCCGGCAGGCATTTCAGGTCACCGAGCATGGTTGCAAAGGTTTCTTCATCCAGTCTGCCCTGCACTTTTCCAAGCTTCATGGCAAGCAGATAAAGGGCTATCAGCTGTGCACTGTACGCCTTGGTCGTCGCTACCGCGATCTCCGGCCCTGCCCAGGTGTACATGACATTGTCTGCTTCCCTTGCGATGGAGCTTCCCACGACATTGACAATTCCCAGAACCCTGGCTCCTCTTGCCTTGGACTCCCGCAAAGCTGCCAGCGTATCTGCCGTCTCACCGGACTGGCTGATCACAATGACAAGTGCCCCTTCTTCCAGAATCGGATTCCGGTACCGGAACTCAGATGCCAGATCCACCTCCACCGGTATCCGGGCAATCCCTTCAATTACATACTTTCCGGTCACACCTGCATGATAAGCCGAACCACACGCCACAATATGGATCTTTTTCAGAGCCCGCAGCTCTTCGTCCGTCATATTCAGCTCATCAATGACGATATCGTTGTCCCGGATTCTCGGCATCAGCGTATCTGTCACCGTTTTGGGCTGCTCATACATCTCTTTTAACATGAAATGCTCATAGCCGCCCTTTTCTGCCGCATTGGCATCCCACTCGATCGTGACAGGCTCTTTTTTGATCTCTTCTTCATCCACTGTATAAAAGTGCATGTGATCTGCACGCAGACGTACCACTTCCTGGTTATCCACATAGTATACCTTTCTCGTATACCGCAAAACAGCCGGTACATCCGATGCAATAAAGCATCCCTCATCATTTTGTCCTACAATAAGAGGAGAATCTTTTCTCGCTGCAAAAAGCTGATCCGGACAGTCCGCAAAAATAATGCCAAGTGCATAGGAACCTTCCACACGGTGCAGTACCTTTGTGATAGCCTCCAATGGGTTGCCCTTATAGTAATAATCCAGCAGATGCGCAAGCACCTCTGTATCCGTCTCCGAGATAAAGTGATATCCTTTAGAGGTAAGCTTCTGCCGCAGCTGAAGATAGTTCTCGATAATTCCGTTATGTACCACAGCGATCGTCTCTGCCGTGTTAAAATGCGGATGTGCGTTGACATTGTTCGGTACCCCATGTGTAGCCCATCTGGTATGTCCAATGCCACAGGTTCCCGGCATGGTCTCCCCGCCTTTGGTCTGATTCTCCAGTACCTTCAATCTGCCGACCGACTTTGTGATGTTAATTTTCCCACCGTCATATACTGCCATTCCCGCAGAGTCATATCCGCGGTACTCCAGCTTTGCAAGTCCATCCAATATAATAGGGGCTGCCTGTTTCTCTCCGATATATCCTACAATTCCGCACATGCTTTTCTCCTCCTGTCGGTTTTACATCTTAGATATATTGCCGCCTTTAAGATTTCTTTCCTCCTCCGACCTTCCATAGCCTTTGGTGGCATCAATCCGGCTGCTCGCCTTTATCCTGTTATCCTGTGCCCAGTAATCTTTGCTTGCCGAACAGGACAGCACCATCCCGGACGGCAGCTTTCTGTAATGCTTTCCCAACAGATATCCCACATATTTGAATCCGCTCTGGCAGATCAGGTGTGGAATCAGCCTTCTCTCTCCCTGCTGCTTCAGATAGGTAATCGTGTCCTTCACAAGCCTTTTTCCCTCTGCCTCAGAAGGATATCTTGCAAAAACCTCCGGATGATCTGCCTGCGATACACCCAGATCAAAATTTCTGTGAAACTGCTGTCTGTTTGTATAATCATGGGCATGCAGTACTCTGGCCTTCGCCGCGTATGCAATCCCATATCCCGCCTCTATCGCTTTCGCAGCGTAGATCATGTCTTCATTGAAAATCGTATGTTTGCAGAAGCCTCCCAGTTCATCAAAAATTTTCCGGTTGTACGCCGCACACACATTGGAACAGAAGAATGTCTTGATCCCCAGCTTCTCCACATCTTCTTTGGTCTTCAGCAAAGACTTATCCGGATAATTAAAATTTCTGGTAAACTGCTCGATCGGCCCGGATTCCGGCAGCGCAAGCTGTCTGGCATAGGCTGCCGCTACCTTTGCATCCTGTAAGGGCTTCAACAGCTCTTCCAGCATGTGCTCATTCTCCGGCACGGCATCCTGCGTCATCATCACAAAGAAATCAGCCTCTGAGCGTTTCACCCCCTCATTGCGCGTCTTTCCGTGGTCAAATTCTCTCTTGGAGATATGCTTAACCGTTATATTATGATAATCCTTCAAAAAGGAAGTACCATACATAAGCCGGTCAAAATATTTCTGCTCCGTATTCATGATAATGATCTGCCCGACTGCAACTGTCTGCTGCTCCACACGCTTGATCAGCTCTATCAGTTTGCGGTCAGGCTTGTAGGCGGGGACGATAACGTCTACTGTATTCACTTGTATTCCTCCCCAGATTCTGAAATTGCCCTATGAGCAATTTTCTGTCTTATCTTATTAAATAAGGGGCCTGTGAAACAAGCCCCTTCGCTTTTACTTCAAATATCCATTTGTATCGGAATAAATCTTTTCACTGCACTGTCTTACTGTCTCTGACGGCTCATAATTATTGTCGTCAAAGAGGAACTGGTGCAGCCATTTTACGTTGTCTTCCAGATTGACCGGAATGACACAGGAACCCTTGGAACCGATCGTACCGGTTGCACGGTTTGACTCCTGCGGGAATCCCGCTGTATCGGAAATGTAATAGGTGTTAACCTGTCCCAGCATCTCTACGATTTCTGACAGGTCAAGTGAAGTGTACACTTCGCTGAATACCGCATTGGCTGTCTCTGTCAGCTTGGTCACGGATGCCTTCTTCGCCTGATCCGCTACTGCAGAAAGCACTTCACGCTGTCTCTCAGCACGCTTGAAATCATCTCCGGCTGTGTATCGGATACGGCAGTATCCGGTAGCCTGCAAGCCGTCCAGAAGCTGATAGCCTGTATTTGTCACAGGAGTATAAGAACGCTTCAGATCCTCGGCAATACAGAGCTGATAGTTATTCAAATGGTTAATCTCCGCATCATCGACATCAATATAAACACCGCCAAGTGCATCAATCGTATCGGTCAGTCCTGCGAAACCTACTGTTACAAAGTCTGTAATATTCAGATCCAGGTTCATATTCAGCATACTGATTGCCTGCTCCGGTCCACCCTTCGCATAAGCAGCGTTACACTTATTGTAGCTGTCGTTACTCAGGTTCAGATACGTATCACGATATACAGAAACCAGCTTACATTCTCCCGTATCCTGATTGATCGATGCGATCATGATCGTATCACTACGTGTATTCTTTGTCAGGGCACCTGTTGTGGAGTCCACACCGAACAGTGCTATGTTCCGATACCCCTTCATCGTCGTCTCTTCTGCCTGTTTTACGGTATCATTGATGATAATATCTTCTTCATCCAGATTTACCTTACCGCTCTTGGTTCCGGAAAGTACACCAAACAAAACAAATACTGCGATGACAAGGACAATGATCTCAACCACAAAAATAATAATGCGGTTTCTCTTCTTTCTTGCCTGCTCTTTTCTGCTCATCTTCGGTGCAGGTCTCTTGCCGGACGTTTTCTTGCCGGAAGGTCTGCTTCCTGCGGAATGTCCCGAGCTGCTGTGACCGGAAGACTTCTTGCTGCCGGAAGGTCTGCTTCCTGACGGTCTTCCCGAACTGCCATGTCTTTCCGCACTTTTCTGCGCCGGTTTTTTCTTTCTCACAGGCTCTCTATCGTACTCATCCTCATAATACTTTGCCATATACTTTTACTCCCTCAAATCTTTAAATCCACCGGTTAACTGCAATTTTGTACCCCCGATGCATTCATTTTCTCGTATCCTGCCTCCGGCAGGAAATAGTATACACATCATGTTATTATACTACATCTTGACGCAATTGCAAGAACAGAAACACGATCTTAATATTTCTTAATATTTATACCCTTAGTATTTCTCTAATAGGCATTTTTATTGATGAATCCCGTAAAAAACGTCATCAATATAATTTTGACATCAAAGGAGATCGTCCAGTTCTCTATATAGAAGATATCATACTCAATCCTCTTCTTAATAGAAGTATCTCCACGATAACCGTTGACCTGTGCCCAACCGGTAAGTCCCGGCCGCACCTGATGCTTTACCATGTAACGTGGTATCTCTTCTTTAAATTTCTCCACAAACTGCGGTCTTTCCGGCCGCGGTCCTACCACGCTCATATCTCCTTTCAGAATATTAAAAAGCTGTGGCAGTTCATCAATACTTGTCCGGCGCAGAAATTTTCCCACTTTGGTAACCCGCGGATCATCCTTCGTTGTCCAGCCCTTCTGTTCCTCCGCGGATTTCTGTACCTTCATCGTCCGGAACTTGTACATCTTAAATGGCTTGTTGTGAAGCCCGATGCGCTCCTGTTTGAAAATGACCGGTCCTTTGGAGGTCAGCTTAACAAGCACCGCCGCAATCACCATAACCGGAGATGCCACAACCAGAGCCGCAGCGGCAATGATCAGATCCATCAGTCTTTTGATACACCAGTTCAGGGTATTGGAGAGTGGAACATAACGGATATTCACCACCGGAAGTCCCATCAGATCCTCTGTGTACGGTCTGCTCGGGAAAAGACTGTTATAATCCGGAATAAACTTTGTATGCACTCCGGATTTCTCACACATATCCACAATATGTTCCAGATTGTCATAATCCGCCAGTGAAAGGGTAATCGCAATCTCATCCAGCTTGTTTTCCGGAAGGATATACAGAAGATTGCCGATCGTTCCGATCACCTTAACTCCTTTATACAGGGTTCCCGCCGGCACATGGTCGTCCAAAATTCCCCGCACCACATATCCCCATTGCGGATTGGAATTGATACGGTTAATATATTCCTCTGCCGCTCTTGAATATCCCACCAGCAGAATATATTTCAGATTGTAGCCTTTTTCCCGGAAATACTGTAACAGATGGCGGATGAGCAGTCTTCCCAACGTAGTAAAGATAATATTGAGGATATAAAAGAGTGCCATCATGGAACGGGAAAAATGTATCTGGGAAATCAGATACCACCCGGCCATCAGAAGAATCAGACCCACGGTGTTGGCCTGAATAATATTGATCACCTCATAGCGGTGCACTGTTGTCCGCTTGGGTGTATATAGATTAAAAGCATAATACAGGATCAGATATCCCGGCACAATGACAACCAGCATTTCAAAATAGGTGAGCATAGAAAGAACACCGACACTCTTGTCGATGTCTGAAAACGGACTGGCAAACTTCAAGTACCAGGCCAGCATATAGGAAAACGCGATGATCAGCGCATCCAGTACAACATGCAATCGGTTAAAAACTTTCTGATTGTCCTTTATCATAATTGCAGCCTCTGTATCCAAATATCATACACAAGTACAAAATATACAATAGAATTGCCATTAGTATACTACATTTTGTTAAAATATACAATATCTATTCTATTTCGACCATATCTCGACCATATCTCAGCACCTAAAGAGCTACCGTCACGGCTGATAAACACGATAAATCATATTTCTCCAAAGCTCCCACTGGATTCTCAGGTAAGCCGGCAGATTCTTCATACGGAAATGCACCTTATGTGCACGCCCCTGTCTGGAACTGCAAAGCGCAATCCCTTTTAACAGCCCGCGCAGGTATGTGAGTCCCATTCCTTTTGCCGCAAAGAAGGCAGTTTTGATCAGAAATCCCGGAATCAAAAAAGGAAGGTTCAGCACAATCTGGAGGAGCGGCATATTTTTGTAAATAAGGTAAACACTGTTCTTTGATGTTAAATCGACTTTGAATTTATTGTGTCTTGAGCCGGTAGAACCACTTCCGGCGTGGTAGACCACCGCCTCCGGTACATAGCAGTTACGATATCCGTGGATTTTCGCCCGGTACCCCAGATCAACATCCTCCAGATAAGCAAAATGATTCTCGTCAAGGCATCCGATCCGGTCAAGAATCTCCTTTCTGTAAATACAGGCTCCGCCGCAGGCCGCAAATATCTCGCATGTCTTCTGATAGCTGTCCGCAGGTCTGTCCTTTCCTCTTGCAAACGCCCAGCCAAGAGCACAGTAATAGTCTCCCGCATCGTCTATCAGTTCCCGGTGATGCAGATTCCTCATCTGTGCAGCACCGGAGAAAAGTCTGTCATCTCTGTCCAGTGCATGCTCCAGCGCCCTGACAAAGCCCTTTTCCACCTCGGTATCATTGTTCAGCAGGATTACATAGGGCGTTTTGCTCTCCCGGATTCCCGCGTTGACCGCCTCGCAAAACCCTCTGTTCTCTTTCCATGCAATGCAGCGGACTTCCGGGAATTTCTGTTCGACCACTTCCCGGCTTCCGTCCACAGAACCATTATCCACCACGATAATGTCTGCCGGTTCCCCCGCCAAAGACAAGAGACACTTTTCCATATATTTTATTCCGTTATAATTTGGTATCACGATTGTCGAGCGATTCATTCTTCTTCCTCATTTTTGCGCATAACGAGTTTGTGTCAAGTGTACGCAGGCACAAATCTCATCTCCTTATGGATGTATCGTCACCGTCATCTCCGGATCCCATACGATCAGGTAACCTCTCCGGGCCGCTGCGTGGCACAACTCTCGTCCAAGCTTTCGATAACCTGCTTCATCGCACTGCAAAGCCGACACATCCGCACAGTACATCGAAACCTTCTTACGCCGTTTCCCTGTCCGAAGTTTCACCTCTCGTTCGCTGTAACGGATTCCGGTCACTTCCCGATAAGTCTCCCACAGTTCCTTTCTCACTCTCATGCACCGGATGTCCACAGCGGCACAATCCTGTTTCAGCACGGCCCGATGCGTGCTGCCACCACTGTATTCGCAGTGCAGTCCCAGATACAGGCTATCCCCTTTTGCATCATAGATTCCACCCCGTATCCGTCTGCGTCCGTCCAGAAGTCTTCCACCTACGATCCCAACATCCTGCCGTACCGTAAGAATGTCCGGTTCATACTGTAAATCATAGAATCCAAGATGCAGACTGTGCTCCACAGATGCTTTCCAGCCTCTCCGCGTACAGAAATCCTCCAGTGCCCTTTTCCCCGCCTCATAGGCGTAGGATTTACTTGCCGTATTCTCTGCCGTAGAATCAGCATGACATCTCCAGTGATAAAGCACCTTTGGAACATGTACGATATGCTCTGCAAGCTTTTGTGGCGGCATGGAATCCATAAGCTTCCCCACTACGCGAAGCACCAGATCATAGTCCTGCGCCCCGTCATATCTGTCTCTCAGCATAAGCTCCTTCATGGTTTCACTCTTTACAGCCATGAAGTGACAGATATAATTATTCGATAAAATTAAATCCAGATTAAAGTCCATCTTACAGTGATTATTTACATAAGAACACGTGTTATTATCATATTTATCTTCATCTGAATACAGAAGTTCGGGCAAAATCCCACATTGCTTATTTCTCTCAACTGCCATAGCCATCTCATACAATGCGTCCGGCGTCAGCATGTCATCGTGATCCAGAAGAGCAATGTACTCTCCCGTTGCCATCTTGATCCCGGCATTGGTATTTTCCGAAATTCCTCTGTTTTCAGGTAATTTTCTGTATCTGATCCGGGTCTCTCCCGTCTTTTGCAGGATCTCCTCTATCGTTTGCTGCACCCCGGCACTTTTACCTGCATCTGCTATGATGAGCTCCCACCCGGCATAACTCTGCATCAGCACAGAGTCTACCATCTCCCGCAGGAACCTCTCATCAGTCTCGTAGGCCGGCACCACAATACTGAATGTCAGGGCACCATCTGTGCTTTCTTTTCTCTGCTGCTCCAGCCGTTCCCTGGCAGGTGCTATATAAGTATAGTGATCTTTTCTCTCTTCTTCCATGCGCTCTTTTGCCGCATACCAGGCATGACGCACCCCGTTTTTTTTCAGATAATTCACTGTTTTTCGCACATTGCTCCATCGCAGGATTTTTCTGTTCATGTCATGCCTCCTCTCTGTCTGCCCTCATAAGCAAACAGAAATCGCCCTGCTTGCCGCAGGGCGACTGTTTTCTTATATCTTACTTTTACAGATATGCTTTCAGATCTTCTGTCAGCTTATTCAGCTTCTCTGTTGCATCCTCAAGACTGGTACCCTTAACTCCCATGTAGAACTTGATCTTCGGTTCTGTACCGGAAGGACGCGCACAGCACCAGGAGTCATTTGTCAGATCAAAGTACAGAACATTCGACTGCGGAAGTCCTGTCTCAGATTCAGCACCTGTCTCCAGATTTACGGTCTTACCTGTGTTGTAATCTCTCAGTTCCTTCACCTTGAGGTCTCCAAAGTTTTTCGGCGGGTTGCTCCTTAACTTGTTCATGATCTCTTCAATCTGTTTTGCTCCGTCGATTCCCTTCATGGTGATCGCATACTGGCTTTCTTTGTAATAGCCGTACTTCTCATATAAGGTGATCATCTGATCCCATACGGTCTTGCCGTTCTTCTTACACCATGCTGCCATTTCGCACAGACACATAACCGCTACAACAGCATCCTTGTCTCTTGCATGTGTTCCTGCAAGGCAGCCATAGCTTTCTTCCAGACCGAACACATAATGGTTGGAGCCACTCTGTTCAAAGAACTTGATCTGCTCTCCAATGTACTTAAATCCTGTCAAAACCTCAATAAATCTTACTTTGTAATCCTCTGCAATGGCACGTGCCATGTTGGTGGTTACGATCGTGGTTACCAATGCCGGATTTTCAGGCATGCTTCCCATTGCTGTACGCTCACGCAGAATGTACTCTGCGATCAGCATACCGGACATATTTCCCGTGAAAGGAACGTATTCGCCGGACTTTGTATCCAATGCGTAAATACCGAGTCTGTCTGCATCCGGGTCAGTTGCAAGAACGATATCCGCTTTCTTTTCTTTGGCTAATTTAAGTGCCAGTGTAAACGCTTTCGGGTCTTCCGGATTCGGATACTCCAGAGTTGTGAAATCCGGGTCCGGCAGTTCCTGCTCAGGAACTACATAAACGTGTTTGAAGCCAAGCTCAGAAAGGATTCTTCTGACAGGCACATTTCCGGTTCCATGGAACGGAGAGTACACGATCTTGATGTCCTCTGCCATCTCTTTGATGATTTCCGGATGAATGATCTGTTTCTTCAGCTCCTCCATATACCGGTCATCGATCTCCTTGCCGATCACAATATAAAGTCCGGCTTTCTTTGCCTCTTCCTTGTCCATTGTCTTCACGGTATGATAATCTGTTACATTATTTACCTCATTGATAATTTCTTTATCGCGCGGTGCTGTTACCTGTGCGCCGTCTTCCCAGTAGCACTTATAACCGTTATACTCCGGCGGGTTATGGCTTGCTGTGATAACAATTCCCGAAATACAGCCAAGCTCACGCAGTGCAAAAGAAAGCTCGGGAGTCGGTCTGAGTGCATCAAACACATAAGCCTTGATGCCGTTTGCTGCAAGACACAGTGCTGCAACATCTGCAAACTCCGGTGACATTCTTCTGGAGTCATATGCGATTGCAACTCCCTTATCCTGTCCACCCTGTTTCTTAATATAATTGGCCAGTCCCTGTGTTGCCTTGCGGACTGTATAAATGTTCATACGGTTAGTTCCGGCTCCGATCACACCACGAAGTCCACCTGTTCCGAATGCAAGATCTTTATAAAAACGATCCTCGATCTCCTTCTCATCATTTCTGATCGCAAGAAGCTCCTGCTTCGTTGCCTCATCAAAGTAAGAATCCTCTAACCAAAAATTAAACTGCTCTTTGTAGCCCATTCCATAGCCTCCTTTTTTACGATAATTGATTCCCTTTTCAACCGTGATTATTCTATCACAGAAATACTAATCCCGCAAATCCAATTTGAGCGCAAAATCACTCCGATCCAATGAAAAATTCGGATTGTAGTAGGGATCTCCCTTCTCCAGCAGATCCTTCCACTTTTCCCGGAAAGCCGCTGATTCCCGGTCATAACGTTTCGCTTTTTCTCCTTTGTCATCCAGCCCTCTGGAGACAGACTCAAAATGATACAGCTCCGCAAAAGGGGTAAACACGTTCACATGTCCGCTCTTCCATGCCCGAATGCAGAGATCTACATCGTTGAGCGATACGGCAAAGCCCTCATCCAGTCCTCCGAGTTCCTCAAACAGGGACTTTCGCATCATCAGACAGGCCCCTGTCACGGCCATGACATCCTGTGCGTAACAAAGTCTTCCCATATATCCCAGGTTGTTGCTGCTCACACGGTAATGGGTGTGCCCTGCCGTCCGGTGCGCTCCAAGTCCGAGAACTACTCCCGCATGCTGGATCGTCTTGTCCTCATAGTACAGCTTGGCTCCGACAGCTCCGACATCCTCGCGCTGCGCATACATCAGAAGTTCTTCGATCCAGTCCAGTGTAATGACCTGCGTGTCATTATTTAACAGCAGGATATATTCTCCCGTAGCATACCGCTCTCCGAAATTGTTGATCGCAGAATAGTTGAAATCTCCTTCGTAGGTCACCACACGAATATCCGGATTTTTCTTCAGCTCCTCATAGTAGGCAAAAATTTCATCTGTCGTGCTGTTATTCTCTATGACAATGATCTCATAATTATCATAAGAACTCTTTTCCACAATGGAAGAGATACAACGCTTCAGATCATCCAGATGATCCTTGTTCGGGATCAGGATCGAGACACGCGGATTTCCCTTGATCTCATACTTGATACGGAAAATGGTTTCAAAAGCCTTGGTGGAAGTGATCTCGAAATTCTCCCAGCCTTCTTCCCGCAGATGAGCTGCCACCGCGCCCTTGGCCGCCTCGATCGCATAGCTCTTTGCACTGATATCCGAAGCAACGCTACCGG
>CAKRPS010000048.1 GCA_934385475.1 uncultured Lachnospiraceae bacterium
TCGCCATATAAAATTGCTGTTCTGTATGAATGCAAGCATTCACAGAAAGCAATTTTGCATGGCTCTGAATAGTTACAGAGAAAGGAGAACTGGATTATGAGTATGATTGATAAGGTAAGAGCGGAAATGATGACTGCCATGAAGAACAAGGACAAGGATCGGAAGGATTCCCTGTCGATGCTTTTGTCGGCTTTGAAAAACAAGGCGATTGACAAGAGGGAGGATCTGACGGAGGCAGAGGAGTTTGAGGTAGTCAACAAGGAGATCAAGCAGACGAAGGAGACGATGGAGACATCACCGGCTGACCGGACGGACATTATCGAGCAGTGCAAGAGCAGAATTGCCGTTTATCAGGAATTTGCCCCCGCACAGATGAGTGAGGAAGAGATCAAGGCTGTTATTGGAGAGGTTCTGACAGCGCTTGGTATTGAGAATCCTACGGCAAAGGATAAGGGAAAAGTAATGAAGGAACTGATGCCGAAGGTAAAGGGACGTGCCGATGGCGGTATGGTAAATCGTCTGGTAGGAGAAATTTTGAAGTAGAAATACGGCGTAAACCGGATAGAAAGGAAACAGTATGGCGGCGGTTACATTTCTTTTGAAGAATGGGAAAGATAAGGCACTTACCTTCAGCTATGATGACGGACAGGTTCATGACAGAAGACTGGTCAGCACCCTGAACGCCTATGGCATGAAAGCAACCTTTCATTTAAATAGCGGTACTTTGGGAAAGGAAGGCTATGTGAAACCGGAGGAGCTGCCACAGTTGTATGCCGGTCATGAAATTGCCTGTCATGGAGTGACACATCCTTATTTTAATCAGTTATCTGCGGATATGATGCTGCGGGAACTGGCAGAGGACCGCAGGGCTTTGGAAGAATACAGCGGAAGACTTGTGCGGGGCTTTTCCTATCCTTTCGGGGAATATAACCAGACATTGTCAGCCCAGGCAAAAGCGGCAGGAATTGTCTACAGCCGTACGGTGGAAGCAACGATGCAGTTTAATCTGCCATCCGATTTCCTGTTATGGCATCCAACCTGCCATCACAACCAGGTAACTGAGGAAATGATGAGTGACTTCCTAAATGCACCGGAGTATCGGAATCTGTCTTTGTTTTATATCTGGGGACACAGCTTTGAGTTCGCGAGGGAGGATAACTGGGACAGGCTAGAGACTATCTGTGAGAGCCTGCAGGGCAGACCGGATGTATGGTATGCAACCAATGGCGAGATTTATGAATATGTTATGGCTATGCGCAGCCTGATAACCTCTGTGGACGGGAATCTGTTATATAACCCGACAGCCACAACCCTTTTCCTGGAGGTGGCTGGCAAGGCAGTAGTCTTGGAAGGCGGAAAAAGCCTGGATGTACGAACCTGTGGGACATTCCGGTAAACTATTCCTCAAAGAGATTTCTGAATTCTGTAGGCGTACAGCCTTTTATGATCTTAAACATTCTGATAAAGGCAGAGAGACTGGAGAAGCCCGACTGCAGGGCAACCTCGGTAATGGATATTTCGGGGTCTACCAACAGCTTCTCTGCCTGTTCAATTCTTTTGCGGTTCAGATATTTATAGAAAGAATTTCCGGTAAAACTTTTGAATAAACGGGTAAAGTGGTATTTGCTGAACCCTGCCAGGGCTGCCACTTCGTCAAGGGACAGATCTTCGGTACAGTGTTCCTGGATATAGCGGCTGATGTAGATAAACTTGGCAGTGTATTCTTTTTGCTTGCTGTAAGTCACATCGGCCTTGATGCCTTCTCCCATATATTTACGTCCGATAAGGACGAACATTTCGATCATTTTGGAGTAGATGGAAGCGCTGACCAGAATGGAATCGCTGAAATATTCCTGCTGGATCTGCAGCAGCAGGTCTTTGAGCCTGCCGTGGATGTCCGGGGCATTATCGGCGGTTATGAGCAGAGTTGGTGGGATACTGTTCAGTACGGATTCCAGATCGGAAATATTATGCAGCATGGAAAAGTCTGCCTGAAAAATCAGTCGTTCGCCCTCCATCGCGGACATACTGTGGATGACACCGGAATTGATAAACAGAATATCCCCTTCGTTCAGGCAGTAGGAGGTGTTCATGGAATCTACATAATAGATGTTTTTCAGCGGCATAAGTAACTCAATAGGAGTATGCCAGTGCGATGGATAAGATTCAAAATCAATATTGTCATATAGGATAAATCCCTTTATTTCTTTGAAATTTACGGTTTCCCGGATGCCTTCCAATGTTTCGATCATAAGAAATCCTCCTTCGTTATAAAAATGGGGCAAAATCTGCTGTTATTGGTAAAAGTCAGAATTGCTGTACATATTTATCAAAAATTGCGATTTTGAAATAAATATTGCTAATCGACATTCAAAAATTGCTTTTTATAAAAACTATAATATCACATTATTTTAAAAATGAACAATATTTATAAGACAATTTCAGCATAAAAATATGTTTTTATTTTAAATAAAATAAAAAATATACAAAAAATTAGACCAAAATGAGTTAAAAGAATACAAAAAGTATATAACAATAATTATGATAATAGCAATATTTGATAGTTAATAAGCAACTATTTTAAAGATTCCAATAATCGGCTTTGCTATGCTATAGGTGTCACAGATAGTTTTTAATAAACTAATTAAGGGAGGTTACAAAATGAGAAGAAAAGTATTATCCGTTTTACTGAGTACGGCAATGGTTGCTTCGGTGTTGGCAGGCTGTGGCAGTTCATCGGCAGATCAGTCGGCTGCAGGCTCAACAGATACTGCAAAGGAAGAGAGCAAGGCAGACGATGGAGCAGCATCGGGCGATACGGCGGCAAGCGGAGACGTTCAGGAGATTACCTGGATGTTCTGGGATGACCTGAATGCGACAGAGGATCTGATTTCTTTGGGATACAAAGATACTGTTGAAAGATTCAACAAAGATTACGAAGGTGTTTACCATGTAACACCGATCACGACAAATCTGGAAGAGTATTACACCAAGCTGAATGCGTTGGTTGCTTCCGGCCAGACACCGGATGTATTCATTGTCAGCCCGGGACCGAACCTGGATGTTTATGTAGAGCCGGGGGTAACGGCTGATTTAACAGATTATCTGAAGGCTGACGGCTGGATGGATACCTTTAACGGTGGCGAAGGTGCTTTCTCACAGCAGACCTACGATGGCAAGATTTACGCAGTTCCGCTTAATATTGCAGCAGCCTGTGTCTTCTATAACACAGAAATGTTTGCCAATGCAGGAATTGATACCATGCCGACAGACTGGGACGGCATGTTGGATGCCTGCCAGAAATTGCAGGATGCAGGATATACACCACTTACTATTTCTGCAGGAACCGCATGGTGCTTGTCTATGCTTTGCGGATACCTGTGTGACAGTGAAGGGGTTGACATAGATGCATTAAATAACGGAACCGCATCCTGGTTAGATGACAACGTTGTTACAGCTACCAACAAGATGCTTGAGATTTCCAAGTATTTCCAGCCTACAGCAGCAGGTGACACCAACGATGTTGCTACAGCAAACTTCTACAACGAAGAAGCAGCTATGCTGATTCAGGGTTCCTGGGCAATTGCACAGATTAACGGTTCCAACCCTGCATTTGAAGACAAGTGTGGCGTATTCGCATTCCCTGGAACAGACGGAAGGGTTATCGCTAAATCTGACAGCCTTGCAATGAGCTCTACAACAAAATATCCGGAAGCAGCTATCGCTTTCATGAAATACTTTACAGATGACACAGCACAGAAATATACAGCAGAAATTGGTGGTAAGATTCCTGTAACAAATGTTGCTTATGATGAATCCGTTGCACCGAAACAGCTTTCCTATGTTATGGATGTATTTGGCAATGCAAAATCTACATTCGGATTCTACAATGAATCCCTTGCTTCTACCGAGGCAGGCTCCACCTTTGATGATGCGATGGTTTCCATTTATCTGGGAACACCTGTTGAAGAGGGACTTCAGACAATCGAAGATTTCTATACGAACAATGTGTGGAACAAATAAGAGACAATAAGCTTTCAAACAGAAGAAGCGGGACAGGGGAATCCCATCCCGCTTTTTCTAAAATAGCAGATCGCTTGCAGACAGCGATATCCGGAGGGGTTACATGGATAAATTATTAAGAGATAAAAAGGCGATTTTCATTTTTGTGGCACCGGCATTTTTATTGTTTACTTTTGTTTTGTTTATTCCGATCTGTCAGTCAGTCTACTATTCGCTGTGCAGCTACGATGCGCTGACTAAGCCGGAATTTATTGGACTCGAAAATTATAAGCAGCTATTGTTTCAGGACAAGACGATGCGCATTGCGTTGAAAAACTCCATGTTTTTCATGATCTTTTCCTGTGTGACACAGCTTGTCATCGGTCTGGTACTGGCTGCTTTTCTTACGAATATAGAAAAGGGAAGAAATTTCTTTAAAAATGTTTACTATCTGCCCTGCGTACTTTCCTCTGCAGCACTCGGACTTCTGTGGATGTTTATTTTCAGCCCGAAGCTTGGTATCAACCAGATTCTGGCACAGTGGGGGATTCAGGGGCCGCTGTGGCTGATGGATGTAAAGGGATTTATCAATCTGCCGATGAAGGTGATCGCATTTGTGGCACTGTGGCAGTATGTGGGGCAGTCCATGATGCTCTATATGGCACAGATATCAGGAATTGACAAGAGCCTCTACGAGGCCGCTTACATCGATGGGGCGACAAAACCGAAGGCTTTCTTATATGTGACAATGCCGCTGATCCGCCCGATGGTGGCAACAGCGATGTCCCTGAACTGTATCGGTTCCCTGAAATTCTTTGACCTGATCTTCAATATGACAGAGGCAGGACCAAATCATCAGACAGAGGTACTGGCAACCCATCTGTATACGCAGGGTTTCAAGTACTTCAAGTACGGATATGCCAGTGCGATCGGAGTGGTGCTTCTTCTGTTATGTCTGCTGATGACCTTTATTATCAACAAGTTTGTCAAGGTAGACTCTTATGAGATGTAAAAAGGGGGAAGGACGAAGATGAAGAAAATCAGTATTTCAAAGGTTTTGATCTATATTTTTCTGGTGATCCTGGCGTTTGTTTACCTTGCGCCGCTTGTGTGGATGCTTTTCGTATCTCTTAAGGATAATGCGGAAATTTTCAAATCACCGTTTGCGCTTCCGGAGCGTATCCAGTGGGAGAATTATGCTTTTGCATGGACGGCCGGATATCTGGGAAAGGCAACGCTGAACTCGGCGATCGTGTGTGTGATAACACTGATCCTCAGCATGGTTATCGGTTCTATGGCGGCTTTTGCGATCGCAAGGCTGAAATGGAAGCTTGCGAAAGCGATGATGACTTACTTTATGATCGGTATGATGATCCCGGTACATTGCGTGCTGATTCCGCTGTTTAAGACCTTTTCGGGAGTTGGACTTTACAATAACCTGTTGGGATTGATTATTCCTTACACGACATTTTCGCTGCCAATCACCATTTTTATTATGGTAGGATTCTTTGAAAATATGCCGCGGGAATTGTTCGAGGCGGCTTGTATTGACGGATGTTCTATATATAAATGCTTTGCAGTGATTGCGGTGCCGCTTTCCAGAACCGGTCTTTTTGTAACAGGGCTGATGTCCTTTGTGGCAAACTGGAACGAACTGCTTCTTGCAATGGTATTTATTTCAGACGACATGAAAAAGACATTGCCGGTATCTCTGTCGAAGTTCGTAGGACCCTACAATACCAATTATGTGCAGATGTTTGCTGCAATTATCATAGCAATCGTACCTACGATCCTTGTATACTGCTGCTTTAGCAATCAGATCGTAGATGGTCTGACAGCGGGAGCGGTAAAAGGCTAGTTTTTCAATGGAAAAGAAACTGCAATGAAAAGGGAATTGCAGTGGATGGAATAGAAGGAAAGGAAATTTAACTATGGCAGAAAGCAAGACAGACAGAACCAAAGCCAGAAAAGCCGCAAGAGAAAAAGCGATAGCACTGGTAAGCCAGATGAGTATAGAAGAGAGAGCTTCCCAGTTGAGGTATGACGCTCCGGCGATTGCCCGTCTGGGGATTCCGACATATAACTGGTGGGGTGAAGCACTTCACGGAGTGGCAAGAGCGGGTGTGGCGACCAGCTTTCCGCAGGCGATCGGTATGGCGGCAGCCTTTGATCCTGCTCTGCTGAAAAAGGCGGGGGATGTGGTGGCTACAGAGGGAAGGGCAAAGTACAATGCTCTTTCCGAAGAGAACGACAGAGACATCTATAAGGGGCTGACCTTCTGGTCGCCCAATGTCAATATTTTCAGAGACCCCAGATGGGGAAGAGGACATGAGACCTACGGAGAAGACCCTTACCTGACTTCGCGGCTTGGCGTTGCCTATGTGGAAGGCTTACAGGGGGACGGGGAAGTTTTGAAAAGTGCGGCCTGTGCAAAGCATTTTGCGGTACATTCCGGTCCTGAGGCAGTGCGGCATGAGTTCAACGCCGTGGCGAGCAAAAAGGATATGGCGGAAACCTATCTGCCGGCGTTCAAAGCCTGTGTACAGGAGGCTGGGGTTGAGGCGGTTATGGGAGCCTACAACCGGACAAACGGCGAACCGTGCTGCGGCAGCGAAACCCTGATCAAGAAGCTTCTGCGGGGAAAATGGGGATTTGAGGGACATTATGTATCGGATTGCTGGGCGATCAAGGATTTTCATGAGCATCACATGGTGACCCACACACCATCGGAATCGGCAGCCATGGCGATCAAGGCAGGCTGCGATATCAACTGCGGTGTCACCTATCTGCATCTTTTGAAGGCGTTAGAAGAAGGACTTGTGACAGAGGAAGAGATCACGGAGGCGGCAGTAAGGGCCTTCACGACCAGGTTCCTGTTAGGATTGTTTGATGGCAGTTCCTATGATGAGGTTCCTTATGAAAAGGTGGAATGTGAAGAACATCTCGCGGTAGCAGAAGAGATGACGCGGGAGTCAATCGTGCTTCTGAAAAATAATGGAATTCTGCCCTTGCAGGAGCACAAGGAACTTCGGACAATTGGTGTGATCGGACCTAACGCAAACAGCAGAGAGGCATTGATCGGAAATTATCACGGAACCTCCTCGCGCTATATTACAGTGCTGGAGGGAATTCAGGAAAGAGCCGGAGATGATTACAGGATTCTGTATTCGGAAGGTTCCCATCTGTTCAAGGACCGGGTGGAGACACTGGCATGGGAAAATGACCGCCTTGCCGAAGCAGTGGTGGTTGCAAAACACAGCGATGTTGTGATCTTATGTGTTGGACTTGATGAGACCCTGGAAGGAGAGGAAGGCGACACCGGAAACAGCTATGCGTCGGGAGACAAGGCAGACTTAATGCTTCCGGAATCCCAGAGAATCCTGATGAAGGCTGTTCTGGATACGGGAACGCCGGTGATCGTATGTCTGATGGCCGGAAGTGCGATAGATCTTTCAGAGGCAGACGACAGGGCAGCGGCAGTGCTTCAGACCTGGTATCCGGGTGCAAGGGGCGGCAAAAATGTAGCGGAAATTCTGTTTGGCGATGTGTCTCCATCGGGAAAATTGCCGGTTACCTTCTATCGCAGTCTGGAAGAATTGCCAGCCTTTGAGGACTATACCATGAAGGGAAGAACCTACCGCTATATGACGGGAGAAGCGCTCTATCCGTTTGGGTACGGCCTTACTTATGGGGATGTATCAGTGCGAAGCGCAGAGCTTTTGACAAAGCAGGAGAATACACGGGATGTTGTCCTGAAGGTTACCCTGCAAAATGACGGCAAGACCGCAACGGACGAGGTTGTGCAGCTATATTGTAAGGACAGAGAATCGGCATATGCCGTTCCCAATCACAGTCTTTGTGCATTCCAGAGGGTACACCTGGGAGCGGGAGAGACGATCAATATAGAGATGAAAGTTCCCGGATCGGCATTCTGTGCGGTGAACGAAGATGGAGAATTTATCCGGGACAGCAGAAGCTATACACTCTATGCAGGAGTGGGACAGCCGGATGCACGTACAGAAAAATTGACCGGACATCAAAGTGTTGCGATTGACATAACTTTTTGACGAACATAAGATACAAAGAGGAGTCGCCTTGTGGTGACTCCTCTTGTGTACTTGGAAATTGTTTGCCTTAGCAAACTTATTAATAGGAATCACTCGCTTTTTCCTCACAGTATTTGCAGCGATAGATTTCTTTCTTTTCGTCGGAAAGCACAAAAATATGGGGTAGTCCTTGTTCGATGGATGTGATACAGCGGGGATTTTTGCACTTAATGACATTCTTTACCTCTTTGGGGAGAACCAGTTCCTTTTTGTCTACGATTTCACCGTCCTTGATCACGTTCACCGTGATGTTGTGGTCTATGAATGCCAGAATATCCAGATCCAGTGTGTTGATGTCACATTCTACTTTCAGGATATCTTTCTTGCCCATTTTGTTGCTGCGTGCATTTTTGATGATGGCTACCGTGCAGTCAAGCTTGTCCAGCTGTAGATGGTGATAGATGGAAAGGCTTTTGCCGGCGGCGATATGGTCAAGAACAAAACCTTCTTCAATTTTTCCTACATTTAACATAATAATCCTCATTTCTGCGCACGTTCTTTGCGCACACTAATTTTTCCTCTCCATAAACAGCTATTTGTCTTGCTCTGAAACAAATAGCAGATGGGCGATGTTATACGGTTATTCCGAGCAGCGTGAGGATCAGTGCCATACGCACATAGACGCCGTACTGTGCCTGCTTGAAATACACTGCCCGTGGATCCTCGTCGACCTCCACCGAGATTTCATTGACACGGGGAAGAGGATGCAGGATCAGCATATCCGGCTTGGCAGCCTCTAATTTTTCCTTGTTCAGAATATAGAAATCTTTGAGTCTTACATAGTCTTCTTCGTTGAAGAAACGTTCCTTCTGTACACGGGTCATATACAGGAGATCAAGCTGGGGCATAGAATCTTCCAGACGGATGACTTCCTCAAAGGCAATTCCCTTTTCGGTCAGCATATCCGTGATATAATCCGGTACCTTGAGTTCCGGTGGAGAGATGAAAACGAAGCGGATGTCTGGATAACGGATCAACGCATTGATCAGGGAATGAACGGTTCTGCCGAATTTCAGGTCCCCGCACAGCCCAATGGTAAAGTTGCTTAATCTGCCCTTCAGGGAACGGATCGTAAGCAGATCGGTCAAGGTCTGGGTAGGATGCTGGTGACCGCCGTCTCCTGCGTTGATAACGGGAATGCCGGAATGGCTTGCGGCAACCATGGGAGCACCCTCCTTGGGGTGGCGCATAGCGCAGATGTCAGCATAACAGGAGATAATGCGAATGGTATCGGAGACGCTTTCTCCTTTGGAAGCGGAAGAGGAGCCGGCATCGGAGAAGCCGAGTACCTTTCCACCAAGATTAAGCATAGCAGCCTCGAAGCTCAGACGGGTACGGGTGCTTGGCTCATAAAAGCAGGTGGCGAGCTTCTTGCCCTCGCAGGCATGAGCGTACTTGGCCGGGTCTTTCTCGATGTCGTTAGCCAGGTCAAAAAGATTGTTTAGTTCTTCCACCGAAAAATCAAGTGGGTTCATTAGATGGCGCATGATTATTCTCCTTGTGAGTTTATAGTTTGATCAAAAAACTCATAAAAATAGAAGAGAAAAAATCTCTTCTATTTCTATTTTCCTTATGATTGAAATGTTAAAAGATCCGAAACAGGTTTCCGCTTCGGTGCTGCCGGTGCTTCATCGGGATATCCGATAGGAATCAAAGCGATCAGTTCGCGATCCTCGGGAATGGAAAGAAGAGAGGATACAGTATCCTGATCAAACAGTCCCATGATGACTGAACCAATTCCTTTTTCGTGGGCTGACAGACAGAAGGTCTGGGATGCGACACCGGCATCAAACATCTGCCAGGTATCGTTACGGAAAGTGCTGTAAGAGCCATCACGTTCAAAACCGCTGCGGTTTTTGATGACGGTAACAGCAATCAGCATAGGTGCTGCGGCAATAATATTGCCGTTGCCCGGGAAAATAGAGGTTCCCTCTTTGGCGATGCGGTCTTTCAGAGCACCTTCTACCGCGATGTAGCGGGTGATCTGTGTATGTTTCCAACTGGGAGCATAGGATGCAAGTTCAATGATCTCTTCCAACAGTTCGTGAGGAACCGGATCAGATTTGAACCTGCGGATACTTCTACGTCCAAGAATACATTCTGTTGCATTCATTTTGTATACCTCCTTGCTTATCCTGCGTATTTAGTTACGTTTCTTTCTATATCTTGTATATCATATCATATAGAAAAAGGGGTTTCAAGATGAGAGAGGGAATATTTTGCAGGCAATGCGATTGTAGAAAAGAGGGGGGTATGGTATAGTGGAGAGTACAAGCAGACAATTGCACACTTTATTATGATGATATATTGGTGGCGCAGTGATTGGAGAAAAGGAGAGAGAAAATAATGCAGGAGCAGGATAAGAAGATAGAATCGGAAGAAATGCAGGATATGGTGGAAAAGGAAGGGGAGCAGAAGGAGTTTGTTGAGAGAAAGCGTTGGCTGTTTCTGGGACTTCCGTTTACCTTTACGAAATATACGGTAAATGAGGAGGTCATCACAATCAATTCCGGTTTTCTGAGCACAAAAGAAAACGACTGTTATTTATATAAGATACAGGATGTGGAGCTGATCACCAGTCTGGCAGAGCGGATCGTAGGTGTCGGTACTGTGGCATGTTACACAGGCGATAACACGCATCCGCAGCTTTTTATCACACATGTAAAGCATGCGAAGGAGATCAAAGACTTCATCCTTCGTGCTTCCGAGGTGGCAAGAAGAAAACGTCGTACCATGAATACGTTGAATATTGATGCGGCAGATTTTGAGGATGGAGATATCTGATTATAAAATTAAATCTGCATTTATTTGTCTGATTCGCGGAGAAGGCGCTCGAACAAAAGCCCGGAGATGAACCAGCAGGGTGCATAGTCCAGACGGATCAGACTGGCACAGTTCCATTTGGATTTCTCGTAGTTCCAGGGACAGAGACTGCGCTTTTGCAGAAGGCTGCCTGTCACATATTCGCCTGTGAAGATCAGGAGGGCGTATACGGTACCGCGGAACAGGAAGCTCCTTTTGCGCATAAGGCGGCTCAGAGGCTCCAGAAATGCGGCCATGCCGTAGATCGGGAACATCCAGATGGAAGTTGTGCCGGGAAGTTTGTAATTTCGTCTGCGGAATGCGTGGAAGGAGGTAAAGGTAATCTCCAGAAACCAGCCAAGCAGTCCGCAATGAATATAATTGTGAATAAATTTTCTCATACGCATAGTATTTACAGATAAAGTTAAAAAATACATGAAGTTGTAACAATTCAGAAATCCGTTCGAGACGGTACGGCAGGAAGAGAGGCACAGCATTGAATTACAGAGAGGCAATGGATTATATAGAAGAAATCGGACAGTACGGAAGTGTTCTCGGACTGGAATCGATAAGAGAGCTCTGTGCAAGAGTGGGGAATCCGCAGGATCAACTGAAATTTGTACATATTGCGGGAACGAACGGCAAGGGCTCGGTTCTCGCGTATATATCTACCGTGCTGACCACTGCGGGATACAAGGTGGGAAGATATATATCCCCGACCATTACCGATTACCGGGAGCGGTTTCAGATCAATGGGAAATTTATCACACAGTCGGGTTTTTGCAAGTATCTGGAGCAGGTGAAGGCTGCGGCAGAGGAAATGACACAGGCAGGACTGCCACATCCTACGCCGTTTGAGGTGGAAACAGCGGTCGCATTTCTGTATTTTCTGGACAAACAGTGTGATATCGTAGTTCTGGAGACCGGGCTGGGAGGTGCGCTGGATGCCACTAATATTGTAAAGACAACGGTGGCGGCTGTTTTTGCTTCGATCAGCAGGGATCATATGGGGATTCTGGGAGATACGCTGGAAAAGATTGCGACAGTCAAAGCAGGCATCATGAAGGACGGGTGTTATGTAATTGTCGGAAAGCAGCAACCGGAGGTTATGAAAATCCTGAAACAGGCGGCACTGCTTCGGAAATGCAAGTTATATACGGCAGATCCGGCGAGGGCAAAGAATCTCTATTATGGAATGACGAAGCAGCGCTTTAGCTATGGAAGATATAAGAATCTGGAAATCAGTATGCTGGGGCAGTTTCAGATAGAAAATGCGGTGATTGCGGTAGAGACGATAGAAGTGCTCGCAAAAGCGGGGTTTCCGGTTAAGGAAGAGGAGCTTCGCAGGGGGCTGTTGGAGACGTGCTGGCCCGGAAGATTTTCTGTTATCGGAAAGAAGCCTGTTTTCATAGCAGACGGAGCGCACAATGAGGATGCATCTGTGCGCCTTGCAGAGAGCCTGCGTTTTTATTTTTCAGATAAGAAGCTGATCTACATTCTGGGGATGCTCAAGGATAAGGAATACGAAAAGGTGATCCACAATACCTGTGGAATGGCAGAGCATATTATCACAGTAACGCCACCGATCGCTGAGAGGGCAATGCCTGCCTATGAGCTGGCACAGGCGGTCAGGGAGTGTAATGAAAATGTGACGGTTGCGGACAGTGTGCAGGAGGCAGTGGAGATGTCCTATCTGCTGGCGGCAAGAGAGAAGGATGCGGTGATCGTAGCCTTTGGTTCCCTGTCATATCTGGGAGAACTGTTATATGTAGTAGAGCATCGGGACGTGATAAAAAGAGACGATCACGGAAGTTTGCCGGAAGGGACGAATGAAATATGAGAATTGGACAGAGGGAATTTAAGGATAGCGGACATACCTATGTGATGGGAATTCTGAATGTGACACCGGATTCTTTTTCGGATGGGGGACGTTATAACGAGATGGACAAGGCACTCCGCCATGTGGAAGAAATGATTGCGGAGGGTATGGACATTGTGGATGTCGGTGGTGAATCCACAAGACAGGGATATACCTTACTGTCGGATGAAGAGGAAATCAGTCGTGTGGTACCAGTAATTGAGAAAATTAAAAGTGAATTTAATATTCCGATTTCCCTGGATACCTATAAATCCAGGGTAGCAAAAGCGGGAATTGCGGCAGGGGCAGACCTGATCAATGATATCTGGGGGCTCAAGTATGATCCGGAGCTGGCGAAGGTGATAGCGGATGCAAAGATTCCCTGTTGTCTGATGCATAACCGGAAAGAGCCGGACTATGGAAACTATATGGAGGATGTACTGCAGGATCTGCGGGAGACTTTGGACATTGCGCATCAGGCAGGAATTGCCGATGAGCAGATCATGCTGGATCCCGGTGTGGGCTTTGGCAAGACCTATGAAAACAATCTTGAGATTATAGCAAGGTTGGATATGCTGGGAACGTTGGGGTATCCGGTACTTCTCGGAACGAGTCGGAAATCTGTGATCGGTCTTACCCTTGATCTTCCGGCAGGAGAAAGAGTGGAAGGCACACTGGTGACAACCGTGTATGGGGTGCTGAAAGGGGCATCCTATGTGAGGGTGCATGATGTCAGGGAGAATGTGCGCGCGATCAAGATGGCCGAAGCGATCCGGGACAGCGTAAAGGCACAGACAGATAATTAGAAGATTGGTGGGAAGAAAGATGGATCAGATCAGGATAGAGGAACTTCAGGTGTTTGCACACCACGGAGTGTATCCGGAAGAGAATGAAAAGGGACAGAACTTTTATGTGAATGCGGATTTGTATACGGATACCAGAGAGGCCGGTGTGATGGATGACCTGGAACTGTCTACCAACTATGGAGAGGTATGTCGTTTTATTCATCGCTTTCTCACGGAGAATACCTATAAGCTGATCGAGACGGCTGCAGAACGGACAGCAGAGGCAGTGCTGCTGGAATTTCCGAGAATCAAAGGTCTGACGCTGGAGATCCGGAAACCGGAAGCACCGATTCCGCTTCCTTTTGCTTCCGTTTCCGTGAAGATCACACGGGGCTGGAAAAGAGCTTATCTGGCCTGTGGTTCCAATATGGGAGACCGGGAGAGTTATCTGAACAAGGCGGTACAGGAGCTTGAGGAAGACAATAAATGCAGGGTGGTAAAGGTTTCCGACTGGATGGATACCACTCCATATGGCGGTGTGGAGCAGGATAATTTTCTCAACGGTGCCATTGCGATAGATACCCTGTATACGCCGGAGGAACTGTTGGAATTTCTGCATGAGGTAGAGAAGAAGAATGACAGGGAAAGAATTGTGCACTGGGGGCCGAGGACGTTAGATCTGGATATTCTTTTATATGAGGGCTGCGTGTTACATACGGAGAAGCTGACGATTCCCCATATTGATATGCACAACAGGGATTTCGTGTTGAAGCCATTACGGCAGATCGCTCCCTATGAGATGCACCCGGTATTGGGGAAAAGCGTAGTACAGCTGTATGAGGAAGTGAAGAGAAACGGAGAAAAGCACACTGTGTAGGCAGTGTGCTTTTCTGTGTGATGGGAAATGTCTGCCGGAGCAGGTTCCCTATTCGATATTTCCGACAGCGGCCTGCATGGCTGCGTCAAAGGTTGTCACATTGATATCGCCGAAGGTACTTGTCTTGTAAACCGGCGTGTTCTCCTGAAAAGCGTTGAAATAGACGTAGTTGGAGGTAATATTGATGTTCTCAAAGACACCTTCCTTGACGAGTTCAGGGTTGGTGCCGTCAAGCTGCATCCGCTTGAGTGCCGGTGTGGTCTCTGAACTTACCTGATAGTAGATCATGTCTCCATAAACATTGAAGAAATCCAGTCTCTCATCGGTGAGAACTTCAATGACATTGTCGGTGAAGGAGTAGCGGCAAAGCCTGTAATTATTGTCGATGTCCATATAATAAACGTAACCGTCCTGATAAACCGGATTCCAGACATTGGCTTCCCACAGAACAGAAGAAGTATCGTCCGCTGTGTTCAAAACGTGCAGATAATGGTCATCAACGGAACCTGTGTAATAAATCTGCCCATTGACAAAGCAGTTCGGATTGATGATCTCATCGGCAATGCTCTGGGCATCCTTTCTGTCGATACGGATTTTGGCAAGAGAAGGGCCTTTGTCATTGTCGTATTTCTCATAGTAGATATAATTGCCGCAAAGCTGCATCGTCACAAGATGGGAACGGTCAAGGCACACTGTTTTCTTACCCTTCAGGTTACAGCGGTAGATGCCGTAGGTGTTGAAAAGATAACCGACACCGGAGCCGTTTGCCTTGGTTGTCATGGAATAATACAGATAGTTTCCGGCAGCGTTGATAGAAGAAACGGCATTGTCTCCCAGCTTTACCAGATCTGTCTCATCCGGGTTCATGGAGTAGAGAGCACCGTTATCGTAGGCGTTGGCAAAGTAGACACGGTCACCCGATTCGCAGAACAGACCGCCGTTATTCAGGTTTCCGGCTGTATTTCCTGTGGTGAAGGCGTCGTTCATGGTGATCCGGCCACCGAAGATCACAAAGAGTGCAAGACCTATAATAAGAACGCCTGTTATCGAAAGCAATAAGATGTTTTTCTGTTTTCCCGTCATTACGATTTCCCCGTTTCTATAAAGTCTATGTAAATGCTTTGTAAAATACATGCAACATCCTTATTATATCCGCAAAGCTTCTTGCTATCAAGGGGGATTTGGTATACACTGTTTTTAGCGCGGCGGCGGGAAAAACGAGCTGTCGGACGGCATAAATACGACGTGGAAATGAGGGAAAAAATGGATTTAACACAATTACGGGAGAAGCTGGATATTATTGATGAACAGATCGTGGAACTCTATGAGAACCGGATGGATATCTGCTCTCAGGTGGCTGACTATAAAATAGAGACCGGTAAAAAGGTATTTGATAAGACCCGGGAGGAAGAGAAGCTCCGCAGGGTGAAAGCACTGACACACAATGAATTCAATGCACTCGGGGTACAGGAACTGTTTGAACAGATCATGTCGATGAGCCGTAAGCTTCAGTACTGTAAGCTGACAGAAAAAAACGGAGGAGGAAAGCTTCCGTTTATCGAGGTTGACACACTGGATATGGACAAGGCCAGGGTCGTTTTCCAGGGGGCAGAGGGAGCTTATTCCCAGATGGCCATGTTACAGTATTTCGGAGATCAGGTTGATTGCTTCCATGTGGATTCCTTCCGGGATGCCATGTGTGCGATCGAGGAGGGAAGCGCTGATTTTGCGGTTCTTCCGATCGAAAATTCGACGGCCGGGATTGTCAATGAAATCTATGACCTGCTCGTGGAATTTGAAAATTACATAGTTGGGGAACAGATTATAAAGATCGAGCATTGTCTGCTGGGGCTGCCGGGGACGGATTTTGAACAGATCAGGACCGTATATTCCCATCCGCAGTCGCTGATGCAGAGTGCAAAGTTTCTGGAAAATCACAGCTGGCAGTTAATCAGCATGCAGAA
>CAKRPS010000049.1 GCA_934385475.1 uncultured Lachnospiraceae bacterium
GCACCATTCTGTGTCTTGATTGCTGCAAGGTATCCAAAGTATAACCACTGGATAGCTTCCTTAGCGTTTGTAGCAGGACCGGAAATATCATAGCCATAGATCTTAGCCATTTCCTTCATTCCCTGCAGAGCCTTGATCTGCTCAGCGATCTCTTCTCTAAGACGGATAACGTCTTCGGTCATAGTGCCGTTACCGCAGTTCTTCTTGTCTTCTTTCTTCTTCTCGATCAGGAAGTCGATACCATACAGAGCAACTCTTCTGTAGTCACCTACGATACGTCCACGTCCGTAAGTATCCGGAAGACCTGTTACGATATGAGTATGACGAGCAACCTTCATCTCATCCGTATAAGCATCAAATACTGCCTGATTGTGAGTCTTGTGATACTCGTTGAAGATCTTGTCAAATTTAGGATTAACTTCATAACCATAGGTGCTGGCTGCCTGCTGAGCCATCTTAATACCACCATAAGGCATGAATGCTCTCTTTAAAGGCTTGTCTGTCTGAAGACCAACGATCTGCTCAAGATCCTTCATAGACTCATCAATGTAGCCCGGTCCGTAAGCTGTCAGACTGGAAACAATCTCTGTCTCGCATTCCAGAACGCCGTCATGCTCACGCTCTTCTTTCTGTAACTCCTGAAGTCTGCCCCAAAGCTTATCTGTAGCCTCTGTAGATCCCTCCAAAAAGCTTTCGTCGCCATCATACTGGGTATAGTTTCTCTGGATGAAATTACGTACATTAACGTCTACATCCCAATGGCCGTCTTTCACAAAGCCTCTCCATGCTTCTGCCATGAAAATTTACCTCCTTCTGGTAAAAAAAATATTATCAACAGGGAGCCATAATACGTACAGTCCGCCTGCTGTTGTTTACATTTAAAAGTGTACTACTTATAAAGCTCAGGTGTCAACCGTTTTGCGCAATGCACGCAGTTTTGTACATTATTTTTGCCTGCTTACCAGAAATCCACCTTCATCCGTTACAATCTCATACTTCTGAGCCATTGGATTTTTGGAACCGACAACGCAATAATCACATTTATCTGCATTTCCACAGGTGCCGCACCGGATTAAAGTACCATGGATCTGACTGATCCCCCAATAGTCGCTGTTGCACAATAACGGAAGTACATGAAGCAGATTATGTTTTTTGGCAAATTCCGCATTCGGACACTGCTTACTGCATTGTGAACCGCTCCATCATTTCATGCAGCAGCCCCACCGAATCCTGACATTCTTTTACTGCATCAAAGGAATCTGCACTCTTTCCTACGATCTCCGTGGTTTTCTCTGCAATGTCATTGACTCCGACCGTAGACTCGTGGATTGTCTGGTTGATTCCACGGATAGCACCCACGATCTTATCCACTGCCTGACCCAGAGAATCAATAGCCCCCTTAACACTCGTCATACTGTCCTTAAACACGTTCGCATCCTGATGATACTGAACACTGACATCCTTAAATTCGTTATACTCAGGCAATACAGTCTCTTCGAGAAAATCTATGATTTCCGTAAGACATTCCGACATATTGGCCACTGCCACATTAACCTCGCGTACAATATCGTTAATATCTGTGACCGCCTGTGAAGTCTGACCTGCCAGGCTTCCGATCTCGGTTGCGACTACCGCAAAACCCTTTCCGGCTTCTCCGGCTCTTGCTGCCTCGATGCTCGCATTTAACGCAAGCAGGCTTGTCTGAGAAGAAATCGACATAATTGTTCCGGTAAGCTCATTGATTTTATCAACCGCCTGGGATTCTTCGATGGCCCTGTCAGATTTCTCTTTCACATTCTGATACATTTTCTGGGTCTTTTCACTTGCAGTCAGCGTCTTCTCCTGAAGAGTCTGCGCACGCTTCATGACCTCGCCGGATACGGAATCTCCATCCTCCGCAAGCTTCACAATCTCATCCGCTCCGGTCTTGATAGAATCAACATGACCATTGATCATCTCTGTGGATGCAGAAGTTTCCTCCATACCTGCTGCCAGCTCCTGTGTCGTTGCCGAATTGTCAGAACACATGGAGTCAACGTCACTGGTTACTTCCTTTAAATGATCCATATTGTTGACTATCTGACTGTTTATATCTTCTATATGATTAACCATATCCCGGAGGTTGTTACGCATGTTGTGGATTGCACGGGCCATGATTCCCGTTTCGTCTTTTTTCTTCAAAAGCCCTCTTGCCTTCGGATTGGAACGGAAATCCAGATTCGCAGTCTGAGCGATCACATCCGTAAGTGCACGGATCGGTTTGCAGATTCTACGGCTGATCAGAAAACCGATACACATACAGAAAAGTAAACTGATCAATGCCACTCTTGCCAAGGCAAGATACAGGCTGTTATAAGCACCAAGAATTTCGTCCTGATCGGCACACAGAACTACAATTCTGTGGTCTGCCGTCAGCGCAAACGCTGCATATTTGGCGGTTCCCTTATACTCGTAATGAATGACTGCATTCTCCGGTACTCTTCCCGCCTGAAGTTCCTTCACCACATTGGAGACCATATCCACTTCTATCTGTTTGCCAATATTATCCGCAACCGGATGATACAGGATTGTTCCATCAGCCGCCACCAGATACAGATATGCTGACGGAGTCTGTTCTATCTTGACACTCTTGAGAAAATTTGCATCCGCATCTTCTTCGTTATCACTTTCCTGTACCAGAGAATCTAAAGAATCTGCACTCATTTCTACCAGACTTAACAGATATTTTCCGTTTGTGTCACTGGAAATCTGTTCGGTTCTCGGCAGCATACAGGCCAGCAGGCCGATCATTGTCAGCAGGATGATCAATAATACCAGCCCGCATATTGCTGCGGAAATAGAATGAAAAACCTTGATCTTCTCTTTTTGCCCTTCTTTACTTTGCATAACAGAAACACCTTCCTCTTTTGTCTTCATTTCTTTAGGATATATTATAATTTAAAGCTCTTTAAGGTTCAACACAAAGTTAAAGGTATTTCATCGGTATGTACAAACTTTTTTGTCGCAAAATAGTGTTTGTTCTAATATACTTCATGTTCCATTTTCAGGTAATCATCAAACAGTTTTTTGCAGGAATTTCTTTCCAACTCTTCGCCGTAATTGTCATCCTCCGTTTCATTCCATTTCTGATAGAAAATTTCATCCCGAAACCCTATTTTATCCGTGTCATTTATGGTGCAGCCATAATATACTTTATCTATATTGGCCCATAAAATTGCTCCTTTACACATCGGACAGGGGGCTGCCGTCGTATAAAGTACCGCACCCGATAAGTCATATGATCCTATATTTCTGGATGCGTCCCTGATTGCTTCCAGCTCTCCATGACAGGTAGCATCATTATTAACCAGTACACGGTTATGTCCCCTGCCAATTATTTTACCGTCCTTCGCAATTACACATCCAAAGGGACCACCATGCTTCTTCTGAATTCCTTCCTGTGCTTCCTCAACTGCAATCTGCATTAATTCTTTATGATTCATAAGCCACTTCCTCTCCATAAGCTCTGCCCGCATCAACAGTTCTGTCTATATAAGGTAAGAATAATACCCTACCCCAGCTTTCAGTCAAGTATTTTCCTAAAACTTTTGTTGACATAGGTACGAAATCGTACTATACTACGCGAGTATGAAATCGTACTAACGAGGTGTATTCATGAAAATCAATTATAAAGAAATGATGTATCGAATCAATTGTCTTGCTTCTGATCTGGACTCGCTGTACCATCAGGCGGCCCAGAAGCTCGGCGTATCCGACAGTGTTATGTTTGTGCTGTATCTTGTCTATGAAAAAGAGGGAAGATGTCCGCTGAAAGATATCTGCAAGGAAACAAGCATTAGCAAGCAGACGCTTAATTCTGCCATCCGGAAATTAGAGGGCGAAGATATCATCTATCTGGAGCAGACCGGCGGCAGAGCCAAAATTGTATGCTTTACGGAAAAAGGAAAAGAATATGCAGGCCATACGATCGCCCGGCTGTTCAACGCCGAGTGCAGTGCTTTTCATGGATGGACAGAAGAAGAAATAAGTCAATATCTGAAGCTTATGGAAAAATATAACAACGATTTTCGTGAACAGATAGAAAAGATGTAGGAGGAATTAAAATGGCTGCTAAAGAACGAATCCAATTATCAGATCACTTTACTTACGGACGACTGCTCCGCTTTACTCTGCCGACAATCGGTATGATGATTTTTACCTCTATCTATAGCGTGGTAGATGGTTTTTTTGTATCAAACTTTGCAGGTAAGACACCCTTTGCGGCAGTCAACCTGATCTATCCGTTCCTCATGATCCTGTCTACGGTAGGACTGATGTTCGGAACCGGCGGCTCCGCCATTGTCGCTTCCACGGAACTTCTGGCAACACCGCTTGCCAAAATTTTCGTAGGTTATGATGCGGAATTGATGAATATCACGGTTTCCGGTTTCCGTATCTTTGCCCTGTCCTTTCTCTTTATGGGGTTTGCCATTTATGGTTCGGGATTTTTTACAGCGCTCAACGACGGTGTTACTTCTGCCATTATTTCATTTTTGAGAACACTGGTTTTCCAGACAGCCGCCGTGATCCTGCTGCCAAAATTCCTGGGCATCGACGGCGTATGGATTTCCATTGTTGTCGCTGAGGTTATGGCTGTTGTTTTCTCTGCCATTTTCCTGATTACGAAACGGGAGAAATATCATTATTAAGTCACCCTCAAAACAGATCCAGCATGTTATCCAGATATATCTTCTCTCTGACATGCAGTTGATACTCGGGTTTCGTCATATAGTAAAGCAGAAATTCCAGAATCAGGGCGCTGCCGAGACTCCGGCCCTCGATCTTGAAATTGGAAAATCCCGCCTGCATATAGACATTTCTGATATCTTCTATGCCGATAAAGCCAGGATTTGTCATTGCCTTGGAGAAAACATAACCGCCCTCTGCATCGGGAGCACTACACTGATGATCCGGACAGTTTTCTCCAAGGGTCTTACGACTGACATTTTCATAGCAAAGCTTCCTGTCCCTGCAGCCAAACCAGCAACATTCATTACACAGAAATTCCACCTTGTCTTTCTGCTGTTCCGATAACTTATTCCATTTATCGAATGCTTTGTTTAAGCGAAAATCCGGCACAACATAAAGAAAATCATCCCGCTCTACTTCATTTAAGAAAAGGTCAAAATCTGTCAGAACCTTGGTGGTAGAAGAAACCAGGTACAGTTCCGGATAATTTGTTTTCAGATACCTGAGCAACAGCTCTGAGTGGACAATCACCCCATTCCGGGGTTCTTTCCTTTCCGCAAACAGCCTACAGAGTGCATTACATTTCTTATCCGAAAGATGTTCTTCCCTGAGCAGAGAGTTGCTGAACGTCAACCGGGCAGAAATGCCATATTCGCGCATCAGCGAAAGCACCTCCCCGGGGTCATGCTCTCCGAAGCCCACGCGGCCTCCGCCCCAGATGCAATCTGCCGGTGCCCCATAGACAGAACCTATCTCACACCAGTCATAAAAGTACTCTCTGTGCTCACGAAACAGCGGCAGAAATACACTGTATAGTTCATAAAATTCAAACAAGCCCGGAAGGTGGTAGTATGCCCTTCCTAAAATCTTTTTGCAGTTTGTAAAATCAATCGTCCCTGCCATGTTTTCCTCCAAAGAGATACTTGTTTCTTAAAAAATCTGCATGTTCCTTTGTAATTGCTCCATCATTGATTTCTGCCATGTTAATGCTTCCGTATAATTCTCCCCACAAACAGTCCAGTAAATCAGACTTAACTTTAAGGCCTTCTTTGTAAGCGTCTAAATCGTGCTGCAGATATTCCGGCAAGCCGTGTTCGTAGGCGCGTTCCCTTTCTGCATTCTGTATTCCTGCAACTGTCAGCGCTTCCATAGAAACGCCCAATACCTTTGCCAATTTATATACCGTTTCTGCACTGCATTTTTCCAGTCTGGTTTTACCACTGCATATATCATTCAGAGTAGCATGAGGAATACCTGCTTCTATCGCAAGTCGATATTTTGTCATGTTCCGTTTTTTTAATAACCTTTCTACCATCGCCACTTCCTCCTCTTTATTTATTATATCGGCATACCGAAATGTTACCAATAAAAAGCAAAAAATTTTCATGCGTTATGTAAATGTATAACTGTCTATAGACCAAGAGCACCAGCTCCTCCGACCAAGAAATTGCTGATGCTCTTTTAACTCAACGATACCGTATATACTCCTCAATAGCACGGATTGCTTCTTCCATTCCCTTTTCCTGCCGGATCTGTTTTGAAAGCTCCTGTGCCCGTTTTTCGTACTTTCCACTGACGAGATCTGTTAATGCGTCTTTTAGCTGTGCCGTCGTGCAGAGCTTCTTTCTTATATATAGTGGCTCGGGCCCCATTCCAAGTTCATATATTGTTCTGCCATAATACCACTGATCCAGCGCCAGCGGAATGATCAGCGTCGGACATGCAGCCCAGATTCCGATGCCGTTGGTCGTGCAGCCTCCGTGATGAACGACCGCCTTCACCCGTGGGAATATATAGCTGTAAGGAATCTTATCCACAAAATACAGCTTCTCCATATTCTGTTTCTCCGATATCTGAAAAGCCTGAACAACCGCCTTGATTCCTGTTTCTTTCAAAGCTTCCACTGTCCGCACCTGCAATTCTGCCAGTTCCTTCGACTCGGCCTTGCCAAATGCAACAAATACAGGCTTCTCACCTTCTGTCAGAAATTTCTCCAGTTCCGGACTTGTCTTATAACCTTCGGCATCCTCCTCCGGATGATACCAATATCCGGTGACGTGGATCTGACTCCCCCATTTAGGGTCCTTCGGCATAAGCAAGGGACTCACCGGATAAAAAGTAAGAACCTTTCTTCCGTTTTGTTCCGTATAATGTTCAAAGTTCTTTACCTTGGAGATTCCGTTTTTCTTACGCCATTTTCCCATTAAAAGATTGGAAAGCATGGGCATCCCACCGGTTATATTGTCATAGCTTTTGGCAACTGCCGGTGTATTATGCTCCACGGAATAGAGCGAATACATATCTGTCCGGTCATAAGGGCTGTAGAAATAGCGGATGCAGGGAATCCCCAGCTTGTCGGCGGCATCTCTAACAAATCCGGAACAGGTACCGTACATACACACATCTGATCCTTCCAGTGCCTGCAAGGTCTCTTCCATAAAGGTAGGATTTTCCTTCTTCAGCTTCATCAGTCCAATCAGAAAATCCGCACTGCTCTTGTAATCTGTCACAAGATATTTCATGACATGCTGTGCATCTCCGCTTAAATGAAGATATGTCACGTTCTTTTTCTCAATCAGCGGGCGAAATTCCTCCTGCGCAAGTATCCGGAACTCGTGTCTTCTTTTTACCATTTCCTCACCAAGCTCTGCCAATGGATTTACATCTCCACGTGTCCCGACTGCCACTGCGGTAATTCTCATAAGCTACCTCCCTGCCATACTCTTTTGTTAGTTTTGGCTAACCTCTCTATCAAAAGAAACCGTGTGTTTTCCACACGGATCTTTTGGTTTCAGTATAGCATTGTTTGTATAGGATAGCAAATTACAGCTTCCAGCCTACCGCCTTTTCCCGTCCGGTGATAAAGCGGCGGTAAATACCATTTTGTTTCATAAGTTCTTCATGGGTGCCGCGCTGAACGATCTGTCCTTTGTCTACTACAAAAATCTGGTCGGCGTTTCTATAATGGCATTCTGGCAAGCTTTTCAAGTCCCTGCTTACGAATGTTTCCCAACACGGCGAAAGTTGCCTGGATGTGGAGATTCCGGAGTGTATCAGTATTCAGCGCTACCGCGCATTGATCCACAAACGCATCCCGATTCACTCCGTTGGAATCGAAATTCTTCCGGCATATTATCAGGGTTTTCTGAAAAAAGAATATCCCGATGATTATTTCAGCCTTCCCGCCACGTTTCAGAGCATTGATCAGGCATCGGATTTTCCCGCAATGTCGAAGTTGCTTTTTGAAATAGAGAATTATCATGGTGATGGTATGGCCGCAGCACTTTTTTATGAAGCCAAAGTCACAGAGGCCATCGCTCTGGTAGTGGACGCATGGAAACGGCAAAGTCAGAAACAGATACGTCCACTATCCACCGGTGATCTGGCAGGGCTGAACAATGTAGTCAGCTATATTGCGGAGCACCTGCTCATCAACACGGATTTCACCATGGGGCAGATTGCCCAGATGATCGGTTACACCACCTCCAGCCGCTTTGCGGAACTGTTCAGGAAAAGTACCGGAATCCTGCCGATTGAGTACAGGAAAATTGCTAGGGGACACTAATCTCAAAAAGTCTTGCCATAACAGGCTGATCGTAATGAACTGTCAGAACATCTCCGCTGAGTTCAAATGCAACCGGCTCCTGTTGTGGATAAATGCAGGACACCTGAATGCCATCTTTGGCAAACGGAAGACTTCCTAACGGGATTGACAATGTTATATCCGTGCAGGCTATCCCGGATTTGGCATATCTTTCAGTACTTTTTCCTTCCATCTGGCGTTTCCATACGGCAAGATATGCTTTCTTTTCAAGCTGTAGTCCACCACACACCCACATATCCTCATTATCTGCAATATCAAGCGGCCAGAACGGCACCGCACGTCGGATATCCTGACGAATCGTCTTATAACATGCAATTCCTTCTTTTACCAGGGCAAGGCGTTCTGACGAAAGCTCTGTCAGATGACCGCTCTGGTGAATACGAAGCAGCATGGCGTTGATCATGTTATAAATAACTTCTTCTTTATTTCCCTGACGCATCGGATAAGACCAGACAGCTGCCTGCTCCGGGGTAACTCCTGATGCAGCATTTGCCGCTATCGTCGCATAATTGCGGTAATCCTCCTGATCGGATGTAGACTGAATACTGTATCTGGAAAGCAAAGCGTAATCAATACGAAGTCCTCCACTTGAACAGTTTTCAATCACCAGATCAGGGTAGCGAGTAAACACATCATCAAGCCATGCCAGATATGCCTTTTCATGTTCCAGAAGGCCCTGTCCGACACTTTCGGCGCCAAGCTCCGTACCGATACCCGGCTCAATGTTATAATCCATCTTGATATATCCGACGCCATCTTCCTTGACCACACGGTCAATCACTTCATTCACATGCTCTATGACAGCCGGATTTCTAAAGTCAAGCTGATATCTGCTACGGTCATAAACACGTTTTCCATGGCGTACAAAAAACCAGTCGTCCGGCACTTTCTTGGCTTTGTCACAATTAATGCCCATAACTTCAAGCTCAAGCCAGACACCGGGGATCATTCCCTTTTGATGTATGTAATCAGTTACCTCTTTAATGCCGTTAGGAAAACGTTCCTTACATTCCTGCCATTCACCAACACTGTCCCACCACTCGCCGGGAGCATACCATCCGGCATCAATAACATAATATTCACAGCCACATTCTGCGGCTGCATCAATCAATGGAAGTTCTTTTGCAGTCGTTGGATCTCCAAACAGGCAATTCATGTAATCATTGAAAATGACCGGCAGATTCTCGTCATCCTTATTCGGCCTGCGGATCATACGGCGGTATTTTGTCAGTTCTCCCATCGCTTTTTCAAAGCTGTCCTCTGTCACGCCAACAGCAACCGGTACAGACTCAAAGGATTCTCCCGGTGCAAGATTTTTGAACCAGTGAGACTGTACCTCCGTCGGTCCACTGACGCATACATAAAAATGGGTATCCTGATCACTGATCTCATAGTGCCAGGAACCATTATGCTCAATCTGCCAGAACAAACCTGTGTGTGCCTCTGTATTTTCCACATAGCCTAATGGCAGATACTTCTTCGTAGACCAGTTTCCGGTATTGGTCACTTCCAATACCTGTGAAGTACGCTGATATACGCCCGGCTGTGTCTGTGCCAGTCCCAAATCGCCAAATCTGTATTCCTTTATGCTCATTTCCTTCTGCCAGCCATTATAAGGAATACGCACTCTCATTTTGGCATCTGAATTACTTTTACCCTCTTTTTCAATTCCCGTATAGCAGAATGATGACAGATATTCCAGACACTGTGTAGCGTCTCCTTCATTGATCACCTTGTTCACAATACGAACCACAGAGGTGCCTTTATAAAATTGCAGATTTGTCTCCACACGAACCTGTGTCACCTCTTTGTCTTCCTGATAAATGGTAATCCTGCGCCCGGTCTCATTCACACAATCCTCCATGCCCGCATAGGTCAGAAGATATCCCGGTGCTGTACAGATATGCTTGTTTCCATGTTTTTCATAAGGACGATTGTATCCGGCCAGATTAATCTGCACAAGCTGAAATGCTTCATCGATAAACTGATTCTTTCTTACCAGATCTTCTGCTTTACATTCCGGTCCGAATTTGCAGATATCCTCTTCACAGAATGGAGCTTTTGAAAAATGAAGCAGCTTAATCTGGTTCTTGTCCGTAATGCCAAAAACGATGTTGATTCCATTTTCACTGATTTTTATATATTCCACTGTTTTACCGCCTTTACTTAGTGTTTTCTTGTATCTCAGTCCATTTTACTACATAATCAGCAGCTTCCCAATATCCTTGTTAACATATAAATTTTTTTGATAAGTCATATTGTAAATGTCCTTATATCCACCAACCAGGAAATTTATCCACAAAGCATGACTTTGGCAGAGAAAACTCCATTCTGATGGGTAAATGTACTTGCACCGCCGTTTTTTTCTGCAATATGGTTGACAGACTGGATACCGATTCCGTTTCCTTTTCGCTTGGACGAGCGGAAAGTTCCATTTTTTTCGTTGATTTCACCATCAAACGTATTTTCAACCTCAATCAAAAGAAATCGCTCTGCATGCACATATGCGGTCATTTCAATCTGCCGCCGGTCTGGTGCTGCACGAAGGCTGGCTTCCAGCGCATTTTCCAGCAGATTGGAGAGCACAAGGCACATATCGATCTCGTCAACAGGAAGCGATTCCGGCAGATCGAGTTTGGTGCAGAAGGGAATGTCCTCGCGTTTTGCAAGGGCGCAGTAATAGCCGACAACACTGTCCACCGCGCGATTTTCACAGAAGTGCATATCGAGATTTGGGATACGTGAGACAGTTTTTGCAAGGTAGCTTTTTATGTCCTCCAGATCGCCGGTCTCGGCCAGCGCGGAAATTTGATTTAATTGATGGCGCATATCGTGCCTCGCCTGCCGTGCTTCTTCGATGGCGGTTTTGAGACTCTCATAGCGTTGCTGTTGCATGGAAAGTAACTGGTTTTCCTGTTGTAGTCTCGCGTTGCGGTTGAGGCTGTTCGCCATCAGCAGGAAAATCGCGATGAACCAGAACAAAAGCACCAGAAGCGTAATGCTCAGCACAATGTACCCCTGTAATACGCGGCCAGTCTGGAGCGTTGCCTGATAGTGCGGGATCATAAAAATGTTCAAAAGGATGAACACCAGCGGAAGCATCCAGAACACGTACCACGTCTGCGCAAAATTATTGTCCTCGACCATCGTACGCACTGCATGGGTCGACGGATAGAACGCAGCCAGCACGGAAATCCAGCAAACAGCGTTATAAAACACGCAGGCACTAAGACAGAACCACGGCTCGTCCAGCGGTAGCTGCATATGCAGAACAATCGCAGCGCTGACGGCCCGGGATAAGCTTTTCACACACGCGAACACCGCGCAGACGGACAGCGCAATCGTTCCGGATTTCCACAGGGAGATCCGGAGCGTTCCGGTATACAGAACAATTGCAAGCAGCGTGATACCCGCAAGGACAAGCACAGTCGAAATGCGAAGCTGATAGCAGACAAACCCGCCGCCAATGCACAGGCCCGCCATCAGTGGTAGAAGCCAGGTAGCAAGCTTTCCGAACGGCTGCTTCAGATAGGATTTTACGGGGAAATATGCAAGCAAAAGACCGGGGAGCACGACGGACAGTTCCAAAATCGGACGCAGAATATCTTTCATTCCTTACTCCCCCTTTGCAGTAGAAATTCCATAAACGCCTGCCGGGCAGACTTCAAAAGTTCCTGATTGACATAGACACGGCTGCCGTCGGTCATGCAGAAAGCGGCATCCTGAAAATCAGCGGCGTGCTCCAGATTAACGATCACACCACGACCGCAGACAAAAAAACGTGGATCTTTTTTAAGCGGCTCGGTAAAAGCCTTGAAGCTCTGACGTGTGGCAAGCGTTTTTCCGGCGGTGGTATGAATATTGATCATATGAGCAAAATGCTCGGCGGAAACGATGTCCCGATAGCGAAGACGAACGTCGCTGCCGCTGACCTTCACCGTCAGAACCGGCTCGGGACGCGGGAGCTTTGCGAGCATTTCAGTAAGCAAGCCGGAAAGCTCTTCCTCGGAAAAAGGCTTCACGAGATAGTGAAGCGCCCGCACCTGAAAGCCCTCGAGCGCGTGATCGGTAGACGTCGTGGTGAAGACCAGAAGGCAATCCGCATCCGTCTTCCGAAGCTCCCTTGCCGCGTCCATGCCGCTTAAACCTTCCATGTAAATATCCAGAAATGCGGCGGTAAAGCGCCGCTCTTTTTGTGCCGCGAGAAAGCTCTCGCCGCTGTCAAATTCCAAAATCTCCGCCTCCGCGCCACGCAGGCTCAACTGCCGTTCGAGCCGCGTCTTCAGCAGCGCACGTTCGGTCTCGAGATCATCCACAATTGCAATTCTCATGCCGGACTGACTCCTTCGTAAAAGATTTCGACAAAATTATATCACACCTGTCTAACCCCTGCACAGCGGCAAAACCGGATTTCGTGACAGAATCGGGGCTTTCATGCCAAACGTCTTGAAAAGCATGCGCACATCCGTATACTAACAAGCAGAAAACATCAACAACGGCAGAAAGGGGGAACGCTGTGTACCGCATTGCCGTACTGACAAATAGAGAAACTCAGGAAGCTTTTTATATAGAGCAGCTTTCACAGTTCTGCTTTAAGCGCGGTGTGTTTCCGAACATGCACTGCTACCGCGAACAGGAGACGTTCTTTGAAGCCGCACGAAAAAATGCGCCGACTAATGCCGTAATCGCCCTTCCGGGAGTGGATGGGCTGAATGCGGTTGAGCATCTGCGGGCGCTGCTCCCCGAAACACGCATCATCTGGTGCAGCGAGTTGGATTTTTCCCTGCATGCCTTTCGGTTGCGCGTGGACCACTTTCTGCTGGAACCGATAACGGAAGAAGCGTTTCAACAAGGACTTCGTGCCTGGTTTTAGGGAAAACAACCGCCTGCTTTGTCCTGAGCGGATCACAACAAACATAACAAGGAGGATTATTAATGAAAAAGAGGAACCCGGTTTATTCCGTATTTAGTTTTCTGCTGGCGGGAACACTGTGCCTGTCGATGGTGGCCTGTAGCGGAAAGCAGACACCAGTAGAGGAGACAGAGACACCAGCTGAAGAGGCAACGACACAAACAGAAGAGACAACGACACCAGCTGAAGACGCAACAACACCAACAGAGGAGGCAACGACACCTTCTGCGCCGTCATCCGGTGCTCTGGCCGTGAAGGCTTTGCAGCCCAAACAGGTGGAGGAAAATCCCTACATGGCAAAAAGTGATGCAAACATCCATCACGACGGCTACAACACCGACTCGACAGATGAAATTCTGCCGCTCGGCATTTACCCGGAGATCAACGTTTCCTATGAGACGACAAATGCGAATGCATCGCCTGCCATTTACTTTGACAGCTATGGTCATGCGGTCGTTCCGCTGCTCGGCGGCATCGCTATCCGCGATCTGAACGCCGAAGAGACGAAGACACTTGGTTACTTCTCTCCCAAACAGCATGACGGCGGCGACTACGTCATTCAGAGCTCCTACACCTTCCTTGACGAAGCCAACCGCATTGTCTGCCCCACGAGCAACAACCATGTGCTGATGCTCCGCGCGACGGAGGAGGACGGCAGCGTCATTCCGGAATTTGAAAAAGTTCTCGATATTGACATTAAGGCGGCGGCTGAGGCTGCGCTCGGAAAAAAGCTGACGCAGAATCTTCTGTCCGTGGTCTTTGACTACGACGGAAACCTCTGGTTTGCAACAGGCGGCTTCCGTATCTATCCCGAACGCCAGCAGCAGGGCGTTCTCGGCTACATTGCCCGTCCGGCCATCGACGCGATTTTAAACGGCGAACAGACTGATCTTTCGAAGGCAGTCTTTGTCTACGAACTGCCACTCGGCGAGGGCGCGGAAAATGGCATTGCCGCCTCCAAAGACGGCGCTGTCATTCTGACAAATCAGAACTGCTATCTTCTGCGTGCAGCGGATGGCGTTGACGTTGTATGGTGCACACCGTACGAGAGCGTTGGCGCGAAGGTCAGCGGTGAAGGCGATAAGACTACCGGCGGCGGTCTTGCATGGGGCGGCGGCTGCTCGCCCACACTAACACCGAACCTCGTAATGTTCACCGACAACGCTGATCCTGTGAAACTTCTCGCACTTGATATGAAGACCGGCGAGATCGTGTCCAGTATGCCTGTTTTGGATGATCTGCCTGAGGGATATCAAGTGGCGGTTGAGAACTCCGCGATCGTCTATGACGACGGCGAAGGTGCGGTCAGCACGATCGTCTGCAACTGGTTCGGCGCAGGCAACGCAGGTCTTGCCGACCCCAACAACGACTCTTCGATTCAGAGCTACGCCAACATTTATGATCAGAACTGGTTGATGAAGGGAAATGTTATGATTGCCCCGGGTGTCGAACGCGTGGACACTGTGAAAACTGATAACGGCTATGAGATGAAGAGTATCTGGAGCCGGAATGACCTGAGCGATACGTCGATTTTCAAGCTCTCCACCGCGACAGGCTATATTTATGGTTACGTGCAGGATTTGAACACGGGCATGTGGCAGTACATCATTCTGGACTTTGCGACGGGCGAAACTGTCTTCACGATGGATGTGTCCAACAAATATGGCTACAATAATATGGCTATCGGCATGTATGCCGGCAACAGCGGAAATGCTCTCTACTGCCCGACAGGCTATCTGGAACTGCTTCGTTTGCAGGATCGCTTCGTGTACCTGCCCGAGCTTCCGTACCGTGAGGTCGATCTCGATCAGGCAGCAAGAAATGTTCTTTCGCAGGATCAGTTTGAGCAGGATGGCGGCGAAGGCACGGTTGCAAGCTGGCTCAACATCGTGACCATCCGCAACGTACATCCCAACACCACGGTAGCCTTCCGTATGAACAACTTGTCCGGCAATGCTTCCGATTTAACGCTCTACGCCTATGGTGCAGACGGCAAACTGGAAAAGGTCGCTTCTGAGCTGTGGTCGCTCACAGACGAGACCGGCGAGGCTGTGACAGAACTCACCGCCGACACGCTCTATGAGTTGCACGTCACTGTTGCTGATAGTGGTGATTTCGATCTTAGTGAGACGGAAAAAGATATCAAGGTCTCCGTTGTACTTGGAAAATAAATCAATTTTAAATCCGGCGTTTTGAGCGCCGGATTTTTCTAGTTTAAAGTAGTATCTCTCTTTTTTGTGTATCTGTCAAAAATGAATTATTGACAATATCACTCCTCTGTTGCAAAAAACAATTTGCTACTTTTTCAATATCCTTTGATACCTTTGTATAATTATTGGTAGAGCCACAGTGAAGAGCTACAGAAAAATGCGTGAAGATGCATTGAATGGAGACCCTATTGCAAAAGAGAGATATGAAAAAACACTGGCTATGAGACGTGAAGCGTATCAT
>CAKRPS010000050.1 GCA_934385475.1 uncultured Lachnospiraceae bacterium
TCCTCCAGAGAGAAGTCCACCTTCACTTTTCTGCTGTCGACCATTCTCCGTTCCACTTCGGTCCGCGCTGAGCAAAGGTCCACCGGACCTTTAGCGCCCTTGGAAAGTAAGACAACTGTCTCAATCCCCGTAGTCCACGGGAACTGATCTACTACGGTCACGCGGCTCGCCTCATATCCTCTCTCAATAAGCACTTCCAGATCACGCGCCAGGCTGGTCGGCTTACAGGAAATGTATAAAATATGCTCCACGCCGTACCGGATGATCTTATCGAGCGCCTTCGGATGAATCCCATCCCTCGGCGGGTCCAGAATGATCACATCCGGCTTTTCCTCAATGTCATCCAATACCTTCAAGACATCTCCGGCAATAAATTCGCAGTTATGTAAACCGTTCATTTCCGCATTTCTTTTTGCTGCTTCCACAGCCTCTTCCACGATCTCAACACCGATCACCTTCTTTGCCACAGGTGCCATGAGCTGCGCGATCGTACCGGTTCCACTGTACAGGTCATAGACAATACTCTCCCCATTCCCGTCTCCGATGTACTCTCCAATATAGTCACGGGCAGTCCGATAGAGCACTTCCGCACTCAGGCTGTTCGTCTGGAAAAAGGAGAACTCCGAAATCCGAAAGCGTAACCCGAGAAGTTCCTCATAAAAGAAATCCTGTCCATACAAAATATCTGTCTCATCGTTCTGAACGACATCTGCAAGGGAATCGTTCCGGGTATGAAGGATGCCGACGATCTGCCCTCGCAGCTTCAATCCCAGCAATCTTTCCCGATACTCTTTCAAAAGCTCTTTCTCTTCAAAGTTTCCCGTCTGTGTTGTCGTCACCAGCGCCACCAGAATCTCTCCTGTTTTAGACGCCTTCCGAACCAGAAGATGGCGCAGGTATCCTTCATGGCGCAGTCGGTGATAAAATGTCACCGGAATTCCCTGTTCCTGTTTTTCCTGAAAAAAATCCTTCGTAGCACTCAAAATGCTGCGATAATCCTCATCTACAATCTGACAACCGGTCACGGACACAATATCGTAAAAGCTGCCGCGCTTGTGCATGCCAAGCGCAAGCGGCCCATCCTTCACCTCATCTCCAAACGTGAACTCCATCTTGTTGCGGTATTCATAGACCGCAGGACTTTCCTTGATTTTCTCCCAGACACAGGGTGTTTTCTGCTTTCGCAGAACATTTTCCAGAAGCCTGTGAACCTGTTCCTCTTTTATTTCCGTCTCCTTCTCATAGGGAAAAGATAAGTACGTGCAACCGCCACACTGGCCAAAATGCGGACAGATATCTTCTCTCTCAACTGCTGCTTTCTCCAGAACTTCAAGCAGTCTTCCTTCTGCCTTCCCTTTTCGCACCTTGTTCACACCGGCACGCACCTTCTGACCGGGCAGTGCATTTTTCACAACGCAGGTTCCGTCTTCCGTCTCTACAATTCCTTTATTGGGAAAATCTATTCTTACTACCGTTCCCTCTATGATCTGTCCTTTTTTCATACTCATCCTCATTCCTGTAGTTATTAGTTTTATTATAACGGACAATATTTTTCCTGTCATCAAAAAAGCCAATCACTCTATAAGCGATTGGCTTTTGCTTACCTGAAAAATTGCTGCACCACGTTACTCCTCGGTGTCCTCATCCTCGTCTTCATTCTCGAAGAAGTCATCCTCAAAATCGTCATCGAAATCATCATCAAAGTCTTCCAGATAATCCGGTGTCATATAGCGATATACCGCATAAGCAATCGCTGCTACCGCTGCCACTGCTCCGACGATCGCAAGCACCCAGACAACAGGACTGGTTTTCTTCTCTTTCTCCTGTTTCTTTCCGAACAGCTCATTGACTCTTGTTGCTCCGAGTACATCTTCCAATTTATCTAAAATCTCTGCCTTACTCATCATTCCGACTCTACAGCATTTTTTGCTCATATCGTAACCTCCTTTTGTTTTCCGCATCCGTAAATCTCTTTATTGATTATAATATACCACCAATTTGTCAAATTTACTATAAAAAATGCAATCCTTTGCAAATTATTTTGTATCCGGTCCTTCAGTCGAACCACCGCCTGATGACGGAACTACTTCACCCGCTCCAGGGTCTATCTCTTTCGAAGGTACCAACTCACCACCGGTACCCGGATTGCCTTCGTCCGGTTTGCCCGTACTGCCACTGCTGCTTCCGCCGGATGACTCTTTATTCTCATTTCCGCCGCCCGCAGCTGCTTCCGGCTCTATATTCTCTCTTTCCAGTTCAATCGATCGAGCAGCTGAAAATTCAGGCTCCTCTCTCAGTTTGATCTCACCCTCTATCCTGCTCTCCTCCGCTTCTCGCTCAGCAAGCGTAGAGGAAAATCCTTCCCATGTATATTCGGGATCATTATAATGGATGTACGTCAGATCGCCATTCAATGAAAGTATTCCACTCATCCCGGTTTCCTGATCCCATTCACCGAAACGTATACTATTTATTAAATCTGCATACTGTGGCAGGTTCTTTTCTCTGAGATTCTGCATTTCGCTTTCAAGATCCGATTTATATGCTTTTTCCCTGATCCATTCAGGATTGACCAGGAATTGCTCTACCTCCTCTTCCCGCTGGCTAAAAAGATCGTTATAGACGTTAACCAGACTTATCGCCTGCTTATTCGCCTTCTCCAGATCCTTGATCCCGATCAGGTTATGTCCGCCTGCATTGTTCTCAAACTCCAGAAACATGCCAAGTGATGGATTATTCTCTTTCGGACTGTTTATCGCCAGATTGATGTCTGTATTTTTTCCTACCAGAAGGGGCTTCCCGGTTTCTTCAATGATAAGAACATCATCCTCATTAAGACCTAGCTTCAAATCTCCGGTGAAACAGATATCCCAGTCGTTCCGTTTCTCATCTGCCGACAGGATCAGATTTCCCTTCGGTGAAAATGACGGCGTGTAATCATCTTCCTTAGGATCCTCCAAAGACACGATCAGCGCCTTTTCCGGTATATCCGGATTACTCGCACCGTTTCCAGCCGCATCGGTATCAACGGTCTTCAGTACAATCCTTGCCCCATTTAAACCTCTGGGACCTTCTTCTCTCGCGTCATCTGTTCCATCATTCCGTCCAAGGCGTCCTCTCGGGCCCTCCTGTCTCTCATCATCCGCTCCATCACGCCTTCCCTGGCGTCCTCTCGGGCCCTCCTGTCCCTCGACATCCGTTTCATCACTCCGTCCAAGACGTCCTCTCGGGCCTTCCCGTCCTATCGTCTGATTGTCTAACGATGCCTGACATTCCATCCCATTAAAACCCAATCCCAGCAGGATGATACTCATTCCTGTCAATAATTTTACTGCCCAACTCTTCTTCATAGCAATCTCCTCTCCTTTTTTCATTCCTTTCACACTTTTCGAAGCTTCGCAAATCCCGCATACATAATCTTCTGTCCTACTTCATCAAAGGCAACTGTCACCTGTGAATCCCTCGGTCCGGGCTCAATTTTCAGAACCGTTCCCTCACCGTATCGCATATGACGTACCCGGTCTCCGACTCCGTATCCAAGATTCTGTCCCCCTGCCGGCTTTACCAGACCGGAGGTTCCTCCTGCAGATGCCGCCCTCGACAGATACGGCTTCACCTCTGTTGCCGTCCGTTTAGGCCGCACTACCGCCTTGGGCTTTGGCTTATCAAAGATCGTATCCGCATCCTTTCCAAACCGGCTGACATATCCGCCCGTTGCTCCTTCCCTGCGATAGCTTGTCTCTTCCATCGTAGCCGCATAATCGCTCTTGCTCCGTCTGAAATCTCCCGTTGAAGTCTCCCCCATACCAAATGGTTTGGATCTGAAAAGATTTCTCTCACGGGAGTCCTCCGAATAACTTTCATAATCACGCGGTTTGCCTGCCTGTGGCTTATTGTCCATCAATTCCGGTGGAATTTCCTTGACAAATCGGCTCACCGGATTATACTGTGTCTCCCCGCGAAGCATCCTCTGCTTGGCGCAGGTCAACGTCAGATCATCCTTTGCTCTGGTGATTCCCACATAAGCCAGCCTTCGTTCCTCTTCGATATCCATCGGATCATCTGATACAATCGTCATATAACTCGGGAAAACACCATCCTCCATACCTGCCAGATAGACATGTGGAAACTCCAGTCCCTTTGCACTGTGAAGCGTCATAAGCAGAACCTTATCATCGTTCTCCGAAGTCCGGTCGATATCCGCCACAAGCGCAACCTCCTCCAGAAACTCTCTCAGCGTCGGCTCCTCATGCGTTTCCTGATAAGATACCACCTTACTGATCAACTCGTCGATATTTTCAATTCGGTCTGCGGCATCTTCATCATCCGAAGCCTCCAGTTCTTTTACATAACCGGTAGTCTCTATCACGTCCTTGATAAGTTCTTCCAGAGAAAAGAACTCCAGCTTACTGCGAAATGCCTGTATCATTCGCACAAACGGTTCAAGCTTTGAAGCACTTCTGCCGATCGTCATGATCTGGTCCGCCTCACGAAGCGCATCATAAAAGCTGATGTTTCTTGCATCTGCGTACTCCTGCACCCTTACGATCGTGGTTGCTCCGATTCCTCTTTTGGGGATATTGATAATCCTCTTGACCGCCACATCATCCCTGCCGTTATCGATTGTCTTCAAATATGCCAGAATGTCCTTGATCTCACGCCTTGCATAAAAGTTCGTTCCCCCGATCACATCATAGGGAATTCCTTCCATGATAAAACGTTCCTCCAACATACGGGCCTGCGCATTCGTCCGGTACAGAACCGCACAGTCTCCATACCGAAGCTGCTCTTCCCGGTGCTTCTTTGCCACATCCGACGCTATAAACTCCGCCTCCTCGTAGGCGTTCTCAAACGGTCTGAAATGAATCCGGCTTCCATCCTTTTTGTTAGTCCAGAGTGCCTTTTCCTTTCTTCCCCGGTTGTTTTTGATCACGGCATTTGCCGCATCCAGGACAATCTGCGTGGAACGGTAATTCTGCTCCAGTTTGATCACCCTAGCCTCCGGATAAACCTTCTCAAAATCAAGAATATTGCGGATATTGGCACCCCGGAACTTATAGATCGACTGGTCATCGTCTCCGACCACACACAGATTCCGATATCTGTCTGCCAACAACCGGATCATCTCAAACTGTGCCGTATTGGTATCCTGATATTCGTCCACCATAATATAACGGAACCGCTCCTGATAGCTTTGGAGCACCTGCGCGTCCATCCGGAAAAGCTCGACGGTCTTTACGATCAGATCATCAAAATCTAACGCATTGTTCTTTTTCAGGGTAGCCTGATATTCACGATATGCTTTTGCAATCCTGCTGCCGTTATAGTCAAATCCGTTCTGCTTCTCATACTGCAACGGATCAATCAATTCGTCCTTCGCTGATGAGATGGCCCCCATGATCGTGCGCTCTTTCAGCTGCTTCGTGTCGATCTGCAGTTTTTTGCAGACCTCCTTCATGACCCCTTTCTGATCATCGGTATCATAAATTGTGAAATTGGTGTCATATCCCAACCTGTCTATGTAACGTCTCAGAATCCTTACGCAGGTAGAGTGAAAGGTTGAAACCCAGATCCGGTCTGCGCCGTCTCCTACAATCTGGTTCACACGCTCCCGCATCTCTCCCGCTGCCTTATTTGTGAAAGTGATCGCCAGAATGTTCCACGGGTCAACCCCTTCCTGATCGATCAGATATGCCGCCCGGTGGGTCAACACCCTGGTCTTGCCGGAGCCTGCTCCGGCAAGTAATAAAAGCGGCCCCTGCGTATGCATGACCGCCGCTTTTTGCTGTTCATTTAAAGTATCATATATACTCATAATAATCCTCTGCCAATTCTTTTTCCTGCGGAGCTCTTTAGCCCAGCTTGTTGCCGCAGTTGCCGCAGAACTTCATACCGTTCGTGGGCGTACCGCAGTTCGGGCAGAATTTCGGAATCGCACCGCCGTTAGCACCCTGCGCCTGCGGCTGTCCCTGCATCTGAGGCTGCCCCTGCATTTGAGGCTGCATTCCCATATTCATTTGATTCACCATCTGCTGTCCAAGTGCCATTCCCATCTGAAGGCCTACCATATCGGTTGCCATATGACTGCCGGAACCGCCTTTTCCCATCGCATCGGCTGCTGCCATCTGCGTATACTTCGACATATCGCCAACCATGGACTGCGCTGCAGCCTTCTCCTGCATCTTCTTGATCTCTTCCGGATAGGAAAAGCTCTCAATCGTGAAGTCTGTAATACCGATACCAAGCTTACGCATATCGGAATCCAGATCTGACTCAATTCCCTTGGCAATGTTTCTGGCATCTACCTGCAGATTAAACATATCTCTGCCTTCTTTGCTGATCCAGCTCATCAAAAGCTGATCAAGGCTTGCTATGATACGTTCTTTCACATCATCTACCGTATAGGTCTGACGGATTCCCGCAAGCTTTTCAATAAGCACATCATGCTCTACCACACGGCAGTTAAAGGTTCCGAATGCACGGATCGGCATACCTCCCGGAAGCCCCGGTGCCTGTAAGTTGATCGCATTTTTGGTTCCCCACTTCACAAGCAGCTCCTTGGTATTGATAAACAGTATCTCTGCGCGCAGCGGTGTATTAAAACCAAACTTGAAGCTCTTGAGTGTTGTCAGGAAAGGAATGATATCTGACTCAATATCATAGTCTCCGTCATCCTCAAAAATTCCTTCTACTCTTCCATTATATAAGAAGATGGCGTCCTGTCCGGGACGGATGATCAGCTTGGAACCCTTTTTGATCTCCTGATTCTGAAATTTATAAAACAGAACCCCGTCTCCTCCTTCATTCCACTCAATCACGCTTGAAAACTGATTTGTAAAAAATCCCATACTTTTCTTCACCTTTCTTTTTTATTTCAAAACATATATGTTGTTACTATGCTATATTCATATCCCGGTTGAGATGTCCTGCCTCCTCATTCAGTTCTCCGACAAGACTTCCAACCTCCTGCACGATCACCGCATTCCGTTCACTGACCGTAAACGTCTCCTGTGAGTGTGCCGAAACCTCCTGCATGATCGCAGAGATTGTCTGGATGCTGTCCACGATGCCACGGTTTGCCTCTTCCAGGTGTCCTACAGCGTCCTCAAGCTTCGTGCTGCCCTCATCTACCTGTGCCGTACTCTCCGCAATCTTTTCAAAACTCTCTGCCGCATGCTCTGCCATCTCACTTTGCTGTACATTGCTGTCCAAAAGCTCCTGCACCGCATCTGCTGCAATCTTCAATTTATCCGTAACATTCTGGATAACCTCTGTAATATTGACTGTTGCGTCCTGCGTCTGATTTGCCAGCTTTGAAATCTCAGTTGCTACCACTGCAAAGCCTTTTCCTGCTTCTCCCGCTCTGGCTGCCTCAATACTCGCATTCAAAGCAAGCAGACTTGTCTGGCTCGCAACGCTTGTGATCAGTTCAATGATGGACTGCATATTGTCCATGTACTCCTCCAGAGCTGCCATATCCGCCACAGCCTCTTTTCCTGCGTGATCAGATGCCTTCACCTGTCCGAGTAACGTATCAATATCCTGTTTTCCGCTCTTCACATTCTCTTTTGCCTGCTGCATACTCTGGGCAATGTCCTCTGTGATATGCGCCATATTTTCAATGTGCTTCTGAATATCCTCCGTCTTGCCAAGCTGTCCCTGTACGGACTCTGCCGTGTCGTTGGTTCCTGCCGAAACCTCCTGCATTGCATTGCGCGTCTCTGAGACCGAATTGCCAAGCTCCGTCATCCGCTCCGTAACATTTTCGATTCCGTCTGTCATCCTGGATGATATCTGCATAATATCCTGTAAAAGACCGGAAACATTATCCTTTTCCTTAGAAAGTGCCTCCATCTTGCCCCTGTTATGCCTTCCCAGAATCTCCGTAGAGAAACACAAAAATGCGCTGATCAAAAGCATCAGGATCACCTGGATCTCCGCATCCGTTTTTGAAATATTTCCTGCAAACAGACGGTACACCACACAGATCACATTCACTAGAAAACAGGAACCGGACGCAAGCACACAGTACTTCGTATCGGAAAACAGCGTAATCACGAGATATAAAGGAATCACATATGTAAAAGCTATACTGCTGGTAGTCGTAAAGACAATAAAGGTATAAAACGCTCCATAGCCAAAGCTGAGTATGTGTTTTATGACTTCCGCATCCGGCTTACTGCGATAGACTACGATCTCCGCAATAAACGGTGCAAGCGCCAGCAGAGAGAATATCGCATAATATCCTATGCTCCTCGATCCGCGCAAAACCTCCACAAGATAAGCAAATACCAGTACAGCTGACATAACTCCATGGCAAATCACTGCAATCTTGTTAATTGCTGCATGTTCGCTAAGCTGATTCTGTTCCTTTTCCATTTGTATCCCCCTCTTCCGCTTTTAGATTCCTCTCACATGTTTTCCATAAAAATCTTCTTTTTCCCAGGATTCGTGCTCTTCATCCTGCTTTGCAGGATTTTTGTCCGCACCCATTATATCATACTCCTCTATCGGGGTACAAGAGTTTCAAAACCCTCTGTTTCTTAAAAAATCCTTTCCTTTTTGAAGAGATAATGCTATACTAATCGCATGCAGGATTAGTACATCGGTAGTATATCAGCTTCCCAAGCTGAGGAGGCGGGTTCGATTCCCGTATCCTGCTTTGCTCATTAAACAGGGAAATGCCATTTCATTGGCATTTCCCTGTTTTCATTTCTTAAAAAGAAGTCATTCACTCTTTTCTATCGTATGAATTTTCTTTGTATACAAAACAAATAACATGATCAATAAAATGGCTGGGAAAACAAGACCAACTCCCATTCCGGCCTGAATATTATTGCCAGTACTCTGAGTGACCTGCCCTACAATACCTGGCCCAATACTGCCGCCCAGATCTCCAGCCATAGCAAGCAATGCAAACATTGCTGTTCCTCCCACAGGAAATTCCTTCGATGAAATGCTGATTGTTCCAGGCCACATAATTCCTACAGAAAATCCACATACAATACAGCCAATCAAACCAAGTATTGGATTCGATGATAATGCAGTAAGAAAGTAACAGATTACGCATAAGATTCCGGAACCTGTCATAAATTTCATCAAATCTATTCGCTCGCCATATTTTCCAAAAATCACACGGCTTATGCCCATTGCGACTGCAAACATACAAGGACCGGCCAGATCACCTGTTGTTTTTGATAATCCAAGTGCTGCCTCAGCGTAGGCAGAAGCCCATTGAGCCATTGCAAGTTCTGATGCACCGGAGCAGATCATCAGGCAAATAGCAAGCCAGAATAAAGGTTTTCGGAATAGTTCCGTTACTTTCATTCCACTTTCGTCATCTACCAGATATTCAATTGGACAGGTCGCAAAATTGTAGATGTTGACAATTGGAATAAGTGCCCATAATACCGCGAGCCACTTCCAGTTTTCGATTCCAAATATCGTAAAAAATAAAGTTGAGATCAATATGGTTCCTACTGCGCCCCAGCAATAAAAAGAGTGAAGAAGACTCATGGTTGCCTCTTTGTTATCAAATGGACATGCTTCTATAATCGGGCTGCAAAGCACTTCGATCAGTCCGCTACCCATTGCATATAAAATAACACTGCATAGTATTCCTGCAAAAGGATTCGGGAGAATCTCCGGCAAAAATGCCAGTCCGATCAATCCGGCTGCCGAACACACTTCAGAAACCACTACACAAACACGATATCCGATCTTGTCCACAAATTTTGTGCAAAAAAGATCAACCAGAAGCTGCGTAAAATAGAAACAGGTAGATATCCACGCAATATTTCCAAGAGAAATCTGATAGTCATAATGAAATTTTAAAAATAACAGAGGTGCGAAATTAGCCGCAATAGCCTGAGTGATAAACCCCAGATAACATGCAATTTTTGTTTTTTGATAGTTTGAAGCTTTCATAATGATCCCGAAGTCCTTTCCTGTGATTTGTAACAGATCTTTATTACATTTTTGTCATCATACAGAAAGCAGCCCTCATAGCTTTCAGATATATAACATGGTTCATAATTAACAACAAATCCGGCATCCATCAGAGTCATCATTAATTCATTAACCATATTTTTACTGTCCACATATATTGTCAGGCTTTTTCCTGATTTATACGGTTGCGTTGTTATTGTTGCATTCATATGTCAAAACCTTTCTGAGACAGATAATGATCTGTAACTTTTATTGAATTATAAAGTATATTTAATGAATTTTCATTGCTTTATATAGGATTTTTATTGTACAATATCGTAAAGCCACAGAAAGGAGTCGGGAATGGAAACGATAAATCAGACCTATAACAGGATTCTGGCAGATGAAAATCTGATGGAAACAATTTCTCACGGCACAAACAGATATCCATTTGATTTTTTCTATGATGATTTAGCATTATTTGACTTTAATTGTATTGAATGGCACTGGCATACAGAACTGGAATTTGTATATGTCGAATCGGGAACCGTAACTTTCTGGATCGGAGAAACACAGTTTGTCCTTTCAGAAGGAAATGGTGTGTTCATTAATTCGAAGATTCTGCATCGATTTCATTCTCCTGATGGAGCCGTTATTCCCAATTTTTTGTGTATGCCCTGTTTTATTTCTCCTGAAGACAGTCTGATCTATTCAAAATACATCCAGCCGATCATTTCTTCTTCACTTACTTTTCAGATTTTTTATAAAGAAGTTTTCTGGCAGGCCGAGATATTGGAAAATATAAAAAAAATTATTTCTGTTCAGAATCAAGAAACTGTCCGTGAACTGGCAATATCAGCTTTGATACAGGAAATATGGCTGAATTTATACAGACATGCAACTATTAAAAATGAAGATACTTATTCAAATCCGTCTGCTTCTTCCCAAGCAAGATTACAGTTGATGATGCAATATATTCATCAGAATTATCGTAGCAATGTTTCATTGGATGACATTGCAGATTATACATTGTTGAGTAAAAGTACAGTGCTGAATTATTTTCGGAAATATTTACACACGACACCGATAAATTATCTGATAACCTATCGACTAAATGAGGCAGCAATGCTGCTTAGAAACACAGAGAAGAAAATTATTGCAATTTCTACTGAAACCGGATTTAATAATGTTGATTATTTTTGTAAATTATTCAAAAAACGCTATTATATTACACCGACGGAATATCGAAAAAGGCGGAATATTCCACTTTGACATCCAGCAGTTTATTTAAATCAGAGTAACATCCCCTTTTTCATTTCACACATTTCCCATTTCTTCATATCTTAAAAAGAAGTCATTTTTTGCCTGTCACACAGGCATTCCAGGAGGATTTTATTATGAAGAAAAAAGGGTTATCACTGTTTCTGGCATCCCTGATGCTTACCGGTGTTCTTGCCGGATGCGGTGCCACTGCTGCCACAAGCGGAGACAAAGGTACAGACACAGGCACTTCCTCAAAGGGCAGTACCCCGGTCGTACTCAACGAAGTTGCACACTCTATTTTTTATGCTCCGATGTACGTTGCCATCGAAGAAGGCTACTTTGCAGACGAGGGGATTGACCTGACTTTAGTTACCGGTTTTGGTGCTGACAAAACCATGACCGCCCTGCTCACCGGTGAAGCGGATATCGGCTTCATGGGAAGTGAAAGCACGATCTATACTTATGAGGAGGGTGCCTCAGATTATGCTGTCAACTTCGCACAGCTTACCCAGCGGGCCGGTAACTTCTTAGTATCCAGAGAACCCATCCAGAATTTCAGTTGGGATATGCTCAAAGGCAAAGAGGTGCTCGGAGGCCGGGCCGGTGGTATGCCACAGATGGTTTTTGAATATATTCTGAAGAAAAATAATATTGATCCTGCCAACGATGTCTCTATCGATCAGAGTATCGATTTTGGTTCCACAGCCGCTGCCTTTTCAGGAAATCAGGCTGATTTTACGGTCGAATTCGAACCCCATGCTACCTCTCTGGAACAAAAGGGTGATGGCTATGTAGTCGCTTCTCTCGGCGAAGATTCCGGCTATGTCCCCTACACTGCCTTCTCTGCCAGAAAAAGCTACCTCACAGAAAATCCTGAAGTGATCCGTGCCTTTGTCCGCGCCCTCCAAAAAGGAATGGACTACGTGCAGACCCATTCTCCGGCAGAGATTGCTACGGTTATCGCACCTCAGTTCGAGGAAACCGACCTGGAGACCATCACGACAATCGTAGAGCGTTATGCCTCCCAGCAGACCTGGAAAGCCGATCTCGTCTTTGAAGAGGACAGCTTTGTCCTGCTTGAAAATATTCTTGAAGAAGCCGGTGTTCTGGAAAACCGTGTTCCCTACGAAGACCTTGTCAACACCGAGTTTGCCAAAGAAGCTCTCCGCTGATCAGCAGGTGACAACTTAAAAATGTCCGGCAGATTTCTGCCGGACACCTCTGTTTTCAAAGATTTGCAAATAATTCTTCTAGTGCATCTACAATTTCCTGATATTCTTTCAGCAAGGATTCTATTCCATCCTCCACGAGCTGCAGGTCATTCTCTTTCACTGCAAATTCCTGTGCCTTCGCCGCCTTGGACAGATGATCTGCCCCGATCGTTTTCATCGCATTTTTCAGGCCATGCACCTCGATACAATATCTCTCATAGTCTTTATCTTCATATAATTCCCGGATCAGTGGAATCTTTTCTTTGCCTTCTTCCAGTGCCGCTTCCAGAACCTCTACATACACATCTTCGTCACCGGCGCACATCGCAATCCCCTCATCCACATTAAACCCTCTGTTGTTTAAGTCATCTATGACGTGAACAGGCTCCATCTGCACTATTCCTCCTTTTCGTACACATTTCACGTAACTTAACTTATTGTATCAAAATAGATACAATGTTGTCCAGCTTTTCAGATAATTTCCACCAGACATTTCAAAAAGTTTCATTTTTTAATCACTTTTCCTCTGTCGGCCCTGCAATTCCGTCTATTACCTTTTCTATCAAAAGTTTTTTTACATAGACATCAAAGCTCAGCATACAAAGAAAAGAGAAAATGTGCAGAAAATCCTGATCTTCCTTCGGCGCATCGGCAAAGGTTTCGTTTGCCTTTTTATATTTTTCCTCAATATCCTCCTTCAGGATGTCCTTCTGCGCCTCTTCCAGGCCAAATACTTCTTCATAAATTCTTTGCAGGTCAAAATCCTGATCGGAGTCAAAGTATTTCTTCGTGATCGGTTTCAGCAGCTCCTGAATGTCGTTGATCGACAGAATCCCCTTGAAATAGTAGATAAAGATCAAAAGCATCACATGATCCTTGGAATACTTTTTCTTGACCGGAGGCGGAAGCAGATCATTCTTCGCATAATTATTGATCATGGTCTTTGTCAGGATCTTGTCCGTGTCCTGATTCCTGGTCGTATTTTTCAGATGTGTGTCCATGAACGTGGTCACCTGATCCATATAGAGTGCTATATCGGGAATATCCGCTGTCTTTATATAGTCAATCCTTCCAAGGCTTTCCAATATGCTGTTTAATAAATCTTTCGTATCAATCGTCATTGTTTTCCCTCTCTTCATACCTTAGAAAAAACGTCCGCAACGTAATTTTTTCAAATATATTATATAGTTTTTGGTACTACATAACAAGACCTTCACATTGACTTTTTTCTAAATCGCACCTCTTTCCATGCGGTATATTATGAGTTTACAAACCCATACAGGTGTGCTATATTTTACATGAAGCTAGTAAAGTTTTAACGTGTGAAAGTATAATAATTCCGTTTTCATCAAGGGAGGTACCTGATTATGAATAAAAAAATAAAATCTGAGGCCGTGGACCGTCTGTTTGACGCTATCCTGAGCCTTCAAAAAAAAGAAGAATGTTATGACTTTTTTGAAGATCTGTGCACTGTCAACGAGCTTCTGTCTCTCTCCCAACGTTTTGAAGTAGCCTCCATGCTCAAGGCTCACAAAACCTATCTGGAGATTGCGGAAAAGACCGGTGCTTCGACCGCTACGATCAGCCGTGTAAACCGTTCTCTCAACTATGGCAACGATGGCTATGAAATGGTATTTGAGCGCCTTAACAAGTAAGGCGCTCTTTTTTAACCGTCTATATTGATCAATCCCATCGGATCGATATACTTCTCATCATAAGTAATCTGATAGCCAACCTCGGTATTGTCTTCCCCAATAACAAACAAAATTGCTCCCCGCACGACTTCATCCCCCTCTTTTACCATCGGGCCCCCGTCGTTACGGTAAATACTGATATAGCCATTTCCATGATCTATCTTGATGATATTGGCATAGAGACTGTCGGTTGCAACCTGCAATACCGTGCCATCTCCCGAAGCGATAACGCTGCTTCCTTCTGAGCCGGTCAGTTTGACCATGGCATCTTCCGTATCCGCCTCTTCAAGAGATGCCGAGGATGACATTGGGAATTCCACCGGCATATGTGCCTGTGCATCCGCCTCCTCGAGTGCTTCCTCCGCCTCGACCTTCTGGTTGATCGTATCACTCAGGATCGTCACCTTTTCAGACAGTTCCTCCCGCAGTGCGATCAGATCTTCCTTCTCCTCTTCCAGCTCTGCGATCTTCTCTGTCTGTTCGTTATTTTTTTGCTTGAGTGTATCTATATCATTTCCTTGTCTGCCGCATACAATAGCGAGTATCACAACCACTGCCAGTCCGATGGCAGCAATCGTTTCAATTACCTGCGGGCCGATTCCCATCTGCCGGATATGGCCTTCCTTGGAATCGACGAAGAGCATCAGCGTATAGTTAAATCTCCGCTTTCTCTTCTTGGTTTCCTTTTCACTCACGGAATGTACACCTCCAAAATATAAGATTGTTTTCATTTTACCATAAAATACCTTTTGAACACAACTTCAAATGTAAAAAGCCCATAAAACCATAAAACGCCACAATCATGCTTTACTTTTCGGAATACTTGTGCTATTCTATGGGTGTTGACAGAGTCAACTCACTTTTTTAAATTTTTTGGAGGTAATTACGATGAACAAAGGTACAGTTAAGTGGTTCAACAACCAAAAAGGTTACGGCTTCATCTCTGATGAGCAGGGTAACGATGTTTTCGTTCATTACTCAGGACTTAACATGGAAGGCTTCAAGTCTCTCGAAG
>CAKRPS010000051.1 GCA_934385475.1 uncultured Lachnospiraceae bacterium
TTTATCCACGTTGTGTCCTTTCCGAAAGTGTGTTATGCTCATGGATAGACATGATTAACATTCGACAACTACTATATTATAGAAGAAACTCAGTTATCAAATGTTGTTTCACCAGAAAAAGTGCAGCATTTCTGCACAGAAATGAGGACTCATATGTGGATTGCAGATCAATGGAAAGATTATGAAGTGATAGATACCTCTAACGGAGAGAAGCTGGAGCGCTGGGGCAAGTACATTCTGGTACGCCCGGACCCTCAGGTTATCTGGAACACCCCCAGAAAAGATCCCCGCTGGAAAAAGAAAAACGGCCACTATCACCGGAGCGCTAAGGGCGGCGGCGAGTGGGAGTTTTTTGATCTTCCCCAGGAGTGGAGTATCTCCTACCGCGACCTCACCTTTCATCTGAAGCCCTTCAGCTTCAAGCATACCGGGCTTTTCCCGGAACAGGCGGTCAACTGGGACTGGTTTTCTTCTATTATAAAGGGTGCCGGCAGACCTCTGAAGGTTCTGAACCTCTTTGCCTATACCGGCGGTGCTACCCTTGCGGCTGCCAAAGCCGGTGCCAGCGTAACCCATGTGGATGCCTCCAAGGGCATGGTTACCTGGGCCAAAGAGAACGCTGCTGCCTCCGGACTTGCAGATGCTCCCATCCGCTGGCTGGTGGATGACTGTGTCAAATTCGTTGAACGGGAAATCCGCCGCGGCAACACCTATGACGGTATTATCATGGACCCTCCGTCCTATGGCCGCGGACCCAAAGGGGAAATCTGGAAAATTGAAGAGAGCATCTTCCCCCTGATCCAGCTCACAGCAAAGATCCTTTCAAAAGATGCCCGGTTTTTCCTGGTCAATTCCTATACGACAGGGCTGCAGCCCGCCGTATTAACCTACATGATCCACACCGCCCTGCACGATACCTTCGGCGGACAGGTCGAGTCCTCCGAAATCGGACTTCCGGTAAGCGGCAACGGTCTGGTTCTTCCCTGCGGTGCTTCCGGCAGATGGACACGTTAAATGCACTGTCCGCCGCAGCTGCCCGTTCAGATTGCAGCGAAAAGCACCACGAAAATCGCGATCAGCAGATATATGCCCAGCACAATTCCCAGCATGATCAAATTGGCTTTGCACAGGTTGGACTTGCTCTTCTTGGTCGACGAGCTGAAAGCCCATATCAACATCATAATGAAATTAACACACGGGATCATCATCACAAGAAGGGTGATGATCCATTCCCCGATACTTACCGGTTCTTCAAGCCCATCATAATTTCTGTTCTGATAAAATTCCGGCATTCCATTCTGGTATCCCGGATACAATCCCTGATACTCATTCTGATAATTGTTCGGATATCCACCCTGATACCCATTCGGGTTCTGTCCCTGATATCCATTCGGATACCCATTCGGATTCTGGCTTTGATATCCACTCTGATACCCGTTCAGATTCTGTCCCTGATATCCACCCTGATACTCATTCGGGTTCTGTCCCTGATATTCACCCTGATGTCCATTTAGGTTCTGTCCTTGCTTTTCATCCATCTCTATGTCCTCCATATAATATAGAAGGGATGCCATCGTCCCAGGATTCCCTCCAGCATATTTTCTTCGTAGTATACATACGGCTCCTCCTGTGGAAAATACAGGGACATCCGCACGATATAGCACCCTATCATAAACAGGAGCACCAGAATGATTCCCACTTTGGCCCCTCTTGCCTTTCCGTCAGACAAGTAACGCCGCGCTCCAAAATAAACAACCCACAGTGCAAGCGGAAAAACTGCCGGGTTCATCTGCCATGCCCTTCCCCATCTTCCGGTCAACAAGGCAAACGATGCTCTGGTCATCCCACAGCCCGGACAGGGAAACCCACAGAGGATCGTCAGCGGACAGGTCGATTCAAACACTGCATTACACAAAAATAACAGCACTGCTGCCGCCGCCACTGCCGGGCCATACGTCTTTATATCTTTCCAGATTCTCTCCTTCATCTCATCGCTCCTGCCGCTTCTCTCCTGTTACCAGCCGCATATGCTTTTCAGCAGGCACAGTAGCAGTAAATGCACTGGATAGAACGTATAGCAGATCCATTTCGGCAGTCTCTTTCCCTTCTCGCCATGGTAATGATGCAGGATTACAAAAGCGGCCATTCCATAGAGTTCCCGCAATGCGGAGGCTGCCAGATCCCACACACTGTACCCATAGCCGATATACTCTGCCACATACATGGCAAAGGTTCCTCCATAGAGGATCAGACCTCCGAGCACTGCCTGTCTGCCATATTTTCCCCGACAGGCCGCAAACATGATAATCAGTATTACGCCCATGAACTTATAGTCTGTCCTGAGCAGCCATGCAGCCACACAGGCCGCTGCCGCCGCAAGAAACTGCAGCCATGGCTTCTCCTTCCACCGCCCGATAAGACAAAGCGCCAGAATTCCAAGCAAAAGTGTGAAAAAAATATTCTGGCTTTCCGGGTTCCAGACCGTCTGTGCAAAAGCCAGATCAAACGGAATCTCCGAAATAACCGCCAGTGCCGCAATCCGCAGACAATATCTTTTCCTGTCCCTGGTGTAATGAAATCCCTCCGCTATCATAAAGGCAAACAATACAAAGGAAATTCTCCCCACCGCCCTGCCGGCCCGGTAAAGGCACCACATGCCATCCGTCGCACCCGGACGGTTTAAAAGAGGATAGTACACAACCGCAAAGAAATGGTCTATCAGCATGGTAAGGTATGCAATCCATTGAAGCCCTGCACTGTTGACTGAAAATTTTCTGCTCATTCCGGTCATTCTCCCCCCTGTTGTCCGATTCTGGATGGCGGGATATGATATTTTTTCTTAAAAAGCTTGCTGAAATGATACGCATCCTCGTACCCGACCATGGCAGCAACCTCCTGGATACTGTTACATGCTCCCTGCTCAAGAATCTCTTTCGCATGTTCCAGACGGATATCGATCAGATAATGAATCGGGGTATCTCCCGTTTCGCTCTTAAAAATTCTGGAAATATAAAAGGGACTCAGATACATATTCTCGGCAATCTGATCCATGGAGATTTTCTCTGCGTAGTGGTCATTAAAATAATTCTGTATCTGTTCCACCACATATTTCTTGCTGACCGATTCAAACGCATATCCTTTTCGCGGCTTCACCACTTCCCTCTGCTCCCGCAAAAACAGCAGCAGGATCTGCGTCAGATAGGCACGCAGCATATAGTATCGTCCAACCTGCCACCCGTCATTTTCCTGCTCCATGCTTCTCGCAATCCGGAAAAGCTTCTGTTTCAATTCAAGTCCCGGATGGATCACCGGAATCCCTTTGATCTCAAGCCGGTCCTTCTCCATCCCCTTCAGCGCGATGTCAGTAAAGCCCACAAAAAACTCCACCGCCGGATTCCCCTGTCCATCCGTAAGTGCCTGATGGTAACAGCCCGGATTCAGGATCAGCACATCTCCTTCGGCGATGGAATAAATCTCATCATCGATCCGGTATTTCCCACTGCCGGACATAATAAAGCTCATCTCAATATGATTCTCATGACAGTGATAATTCTTCTCATCTTTGGTTCTGACTCCCGTCCACGTAAACAGGAAGGTCGGATTAAACTCTTCTGTCAGAACATCTTCTATTTCACACATTTTCGTTTTTCCTTTCCTTATCTATCCTACTAAAAAAGTGCAAAAATGTACAGTTATATTGCAGGATATTACATTTTCATTTGTCTCATTTTTCTTATACTGGATTCAAAGGCTGGAACAATTACTAGAAAGAAGGTTTCTTATGAACGCAATCCGATGGTTTTTATCTTTCTTAAAAAAATACAGATGGCTTATGGTGCTCGGACTGTTTCTGACCACCCTGATCTCCGTGCTCGCCATCATCAATCCCTATGTCTCCGGTATGATCGTCGACGATGTCATCACCGGCGGAAACTATGCTCTTCTTCCCCGGCTGATTGCAATCCTCCTTGGGGTTACTGCCGTCCGCGGTATTCTCCGGTATTGCTATCAGGTCGTATTTGAGACCTGTTCCCAGGGAATGCTGTACGCGATGCGTGACAAAGTGTACCGTAAACTGCTCCAGGAGGACTTCGCCTTTTATAACCGCAAGCGCACCGGCGATCTCATGTCACGCCAGACCGGTGACATGGATGCCATCCGTCACTTTGTGGCATATGTCATCTATGCAGTTTATGAAAACATACTCCTGTTTATTTTTGCACTGATCATGATCTTCACGGTAAATACCAAACTTGCCCTTCTGATGATGGCAGTGCTCCCCTTTACAGCGGTCAACACCTATCTGCAGTCCAAAGAGGTAAAGCCTGCTTTCCGTAGAAACCGGAACTGCTTCTCCTCACTGAATGCCTTCGTGCAGGAAAATATCAGTGGCAACCGCGTTGTCAAGGCCTTCGCCAAGGAGGGCTATGAGATTCAGAAATTTAATAAAGAGAATGACGCCTTCCGCGCAGCGCAGCTCGACGCTTCCAAAATCTGGATGAAGTACGTCCCGGTTTTTGAGATCCTGTCCAATGCGCTTATGATCATCCTGATGCTGTATGGTGGATACATGGCGATCAAAGGTGAAATTACCCTAGGCAATCTTGTCACCGTGAACGGCTATCTCTGGATGCTTACCGTTCCGCTCTGCATGGCCGGCTGGTGGGTCAATGATATTCAGAATTTTGCAACCTCCGTTGAGAAAATTTATGACACCTATACCGAGGAGCCATCGGTCAAGACTCCGGAGGGCTGCAAGGAACGCCGACACCTGAACGGTTCCGTTGATTTTCACGACGTATCCTACCAGGCAGACGGCGAGGATATTGTCCATGATATCAACTTCCATGTTGATCCCGGCCAGACCGTCGGCATCATCGGTTCCACCGGTGCCGGGAAGTCCACGGTCATGAACCTTTTGTGCCGTTTCTATGACACGACAGACGGCGAGGTGCTTGTTGACGGCATCAATGTGAAGAACATGAACCTGTATGATCTGCGGGATAACATTGGAATGGCCATGCAGGATGTGTTCCTTTTCTCAGACACGATTGAAGGAAACATTGCATATGCCCGCCCCGATTGTCCTTTTGAAGAGGTCAAACACGCCGCCATCATGGCAGATGCCAACCATTTTATCCAGGCACTTCCGGATGGATATGACACGGTTGTCGGTGAACGTGGTGTCGGTCTTTCCGGCGGTCAGAAGCAGCGTATTTCCCTTGCGCGTGCGCTTCTCAAGGACCCGGCGATCCTGATTCTGGACGATACGACCTCCGCTGTCGATATGGAGACAGAAAGCTATATCCAGACACAGCTGAAAAAGCTTCAGACCAGATGTACCATTTTCATCATTGCATACCGCATATCCTCCATCAAGGATGCCGATCTGATCCTTGTCATGGATAACGGACGTATTATTGAACGCGGCACCCACGAAGAACTGGTTGCCCAAAATGGCTATTATGCTGCCGCCTTCCGGAACCAGTACGGCGAGCGGCCACAGCTTTCCGATAATTAGCTTAGAACAGAAATGGAGGCTACTATGGCACGTAATAAATACGATGTAGACGAGATTCTGGAGGACCGCTTTGACATAAACCAGTTAAAGCGTCTCGCCTCCTACCTCATCCCTTATAAAAAACCGATGGCGCTGGTTATTTTCCTGATGCTTTCCTCCTCCGCCCTGACAATGCTGATCCCTCAGTTTTTCATGAAGGTGCTGGACGAATGTAGTCCCGCAAAGGATATGCGCATGATCTGTCTCTACGCCGGGCTTACCCTGCTGATCGCGGTCTACTCGGCCGTGAGTCTGCGCTACAAGATCAAGGCCACCAACGAGATCGGACAGAACATCATCCATCAGCTCCGGTCTGATATTTTTAACCACTTACAGGAACTGCCCTTTTCCTACTATGATGACCGTCCGCACGGCAAGATTCAGGTTCGTGTCGTAAATTATGTAAACAGTCTGAGCGACCTGCTTTCCAACGGAATCGTCAATACCATAACAGACTTATGTAACCTTATTTTCATTCTGATCTTCATGCTGATGATCAATGTAAGGCTTACTCTGATCTGCCTTTGCGGCCTTCCGGTCCTGGCCCTTGTCGTTGTCCTGATCAAGAAAAAGCAACGGAGAGCCTGGCAGATCCAGAGCAACAAACAGTCCAACCTTAACGCCTATATCGCCGAAAGCATAAATGGTATCCGCGTTACCCAGTCCTTCACCCGCGAGCAGCGCAACACGGATATCTTCAACAGCCTGAGCAATGGCTACCGTCAGTCCTGGATGCGTGCCGTAAAATTTAACTTCCTTATGGGACCGAGCGTGGATATTATCTCTGTGATCACAACCTCGTTTGTGTATGTTCTCGGCATTACGTGGATGCTCCACGGCGACGGCGGCATTACCATCGGTGTGCTTGTGGCATTCAGTGCCTACATCAGCCGGTTCTGGAATCCGATCAACACCCTTGCCGGATTCTACAACTCTCTGCTTACCGCAATATCGTATCTGGAGAGAATTTTTGAGACCATCGATGAGGAAGTATTGGTAAAGGATGCGCCCGGTGCGGTAGAAATGCCGCCCATTGTCGGGAAAATAGAATTCCGGAATGTGTGCTTCAGCTACGATGCCGGACATCCGATCCTGAAAAACATCTGTTTCACGGCAAAGCCCGGTGACACTTTTGCCATCGTTGGCCCGACCGGTGCAGGCAAGACCACGATCATCAACCTGATCAGCCGGTTTTATAATGTGGATTCCGGTTCTATCCTGATCGATGACATCGATATCTCCGGGGTAACGATCCACTCCCTGCGCTCCCAGATGGGCGTTATGATGCAGGACAGCTTTATTTTCTCCGGAACGATCATGGATAATATCCGCTACGGAAATATGACGGCCACCGATGAAGATGTCATCCGTGCTGCCAAAACCGTATGTGCTCATGATTTTATTATGGAGATGGATCATGGATATGAAACAGAAGTAAATGAACGCGGAAGCCGCCTCTCTGCCGGTCAGCGCCAGCTTATTTCCTTCGCCAGGGCGCTTCTGGCCGATCCGAAGATCCTGATTCTGGATGAGGCCACCTCCAGCATTGACACGGAGACGGAAATTCTGTTGCAGAAAGGCTTACAGGAACTCCTCAAGGGCCGCACCTCCTTCATCATCGCCCACAGGCTGTCTACGATCAAAAATGCAGACTGCATTATGTATGTAGACCGCGGGGATATTCTGGAGCGCGGCACCCATGAAGAACTCCTCTCCCAGAAGGGAGAATACTATAAACTGTACATGTCCCAGTTTGACCTTCTTTGACCGTTAACCCATACTCTTAACGATCTTGATGATACGGCTGGTTCCGAGACGGTCTGCCCCAAGTGCAAGGAACTTCTCGGCATCCTCCATCGAGGAGATACCACCTGCCGCCTTGATCTTGACAGCCGGGCCTACATGCTTTGCAAAAAGTTCTACATCTGCAAAGGTTGCCCCGGCTGTTGAAAATCCGGTAGATGTCTTGATGTAGTCCGCACCTGCTGCGGTCACAATGTCACACATCTTTATCTTCTCTTCCTCATTCAGCAGACAGGTTTCAATGATCACCTTCAGGATTTTGTCACCGCAGGCTTTCTTCAATGTCCGGATCTCATTCTCCACCAGATCATATTTACCATCCTTTACCCATCCGATATTGATTACCATATCAATCTCATCCGCACCGTTTTGCAGGGCATCCTTTGTCTCAAATTCCTTGCAGGCTGTTGTGGAATATCCATTAGGGAAGCCGATTACCGTGCAGACTGCCATCTGGTCTCCCACATACTCTTTGGCCTGCTTAACATAGCTTGCCGGAATACAGACAGACGCAGTGCCGTAGGTGATGGCATCATCACAGATCTGTTTGATCTCCTCCCAGGTTGCTGTCTGTGCAAGCAGTGTGTGATCCACATGCTTCAAAATATCTTCATTCTTCATCATTTTCCTCATTTCTGCCCTTCCCGGGCGGTGTTTTATGCGGCTCTCAAATTTCGAACTATTCAGAGCCTTGCTGTTCTGTATGAATATAAGCATTCACAGAAAGCATTTTTGCATGGCTCTGAATAGTTGCCATGTATTGATTATATCTACATAGCACTTACATATGCAATATTTTTGTCGCAATCTTTTCACGGAATTTCACATCATGTTCGATCAGAAGCATGGTAGGCCCGTAGTCCAGAATCAGCTTCTCAATCTGCATCCGCGAGAAAACATCAATATAATTGAGTGGTTCATCCCAGATATACAGATGTGCCGGTGTCATAAGGCTTGCCGCAATCAGCACTTTTTTCTTCTGTCCCTCCGAATACTCTTCCATGTTTTTGGCAAACTGCTCCCTCTCCAAGTCCAGCTTCCGGAGAAGTGCCCGGAACAGGCTTTCCTCCAGCTTTCTGTCTCTGCAAAATTCCCGCAGCGATCCTTGCAGAAAACCGGTGTCCTGCTGGACGTAAGAGATGACAAGTCCACTTGCTGTCTCGAGCGTCCCCTTGCTGTGAAGCCCTTCTGTGGTGCCTTGGCCCGTGACCTGCGCACTTTCCAGAATCGCCTTGATCAGACTCGATTTCCCACAGCCGTTCGCGCCTGCCAGAAACATTCTCTCTCCTCTGCACAGTTCAAACTGCATCCCCTCAAACAGCCATCTGTCCGCATCCTCATATCGAAGCCCCAGTTCGTAAGCCCTGATCAGGCGTTTCTTGTGATGAACTAACGGCATGAGCTTCAGATCAACCGGATTTTCCACATCCTGAAGCAAACCTTCTTTCTCTTTGATCTCCCGTTCTATCCTCTTTTCATAATTTCTGACCCGTGACTCCATTTTCTTTGTCTTTGCCCCGATATAGGATCTCGTCGAGATACAGCGATCCGGCTCTCTTTTGGGATCAAATCCGATCTTGGTATTCTCGTTCTTCTGCGCCCATCTGCCTGACCGGTCTGCCGCCTCCTGCAGCTTTCCGATCTCTTTCAGGCATTTTTCATTTTCCATTCTGGAAAAATGATCCTGCCGCTGTTTATTCTCCCACCAGCTCGAAAAATTTCCCGTCTGTACCTCGATCGTCTGCCGGTTCAGCACCAGTACATGATCAATGCAGGCATCCAACAGATCTCTGTCATGGGATACCAGAATAAATCCCTTTTTGGAAGCCAGATACTTCTTGACAACCTCTCTGGAATCTCCGTCCAGATGGTTGGTCGGTTCATCAATAAGAAGGAAGTCGTTTTCTCCCGAAAAGAGAACCGCGAGCATCACCTTCGTCCGCTCACCCTGACTGAGTGTGCCAAAAGATCTGTACAGAAGCTCTGCCTCCAGCCCCAGTGTCTCCAGTTCGCACAAAACCCTCCACAGTTCAGCGCCTGTTTTCCACTTCTCCATAAGTTCAGCCGCCGTCCGCTCAAGCTCCCTCTCCTGTACCGGATAAGGAAAATAATCAAACATGGTAGAGGTACTGATCGTCCCCTCATATTCATACCTTCCCTGCAGCAGCCGCAGAAAGGTTGTCTTTCCTTTCCCGTTCCGTCCCAGCAGGCCCAGCTTCCACGCCGTATCAATCGAAAAAGATACGTTTTCAAATATCGTATCAAAACTGCCTTCGTAACCAAATGTCAAATGAATCACATTAATCTGTGCCATATCGTTCCCCCGTTTCTTTTACGCTCCCGCCACATACACAAAAAAAGCCTGCTCACGCACATACGCAAGCAGACTTACACGCAAAAGAAACCTCATATAAATACCGTACACAGACGGCAATACAGGTCAGGAAGATTCGCGCGATAATCAATTCTGGTATATGCAAACAGACCCCTTTGCACTAATCCGGCAGGGTCATCAAAACCTATTTGCTTCTCCAAAATTCATTATCTGTTCTTCATTCCTTCCCCTTTCGTTGTCCATCATTTTCAACAGAAAAACCCAAATCAAAGCCTCTACGATTTTTCTGAATATAGTTATCCTATCATATCATTTTGAAATATGCAAGGATTTTTACGACATTCCGTTAGCCTGTTTATACTTGTAGAGCATTTCCGCATGATTCTGCTCCTCCACCTGGATGTCGGCAAGCAGCTTTCGCAGATTGCTCTCACCACAGACAAAGACATCGGTATTGTACTCGCCGGAAACCAGCTTCTCCGTTCCGATACAGTCCGTTGCAAGGAAACAGTCATGTTTCTTGTCCTCGGAATCGCTCATCGCAGAATACGTTGCCTTGGGCTGATAATCGCGGCCATCGCTGTCATTACAGTTACAGGACGGCACAGTTCCCTCCAGTACCTTTCCAAGAGAATCATAGTGCTTCTGTTCCTCCTTCTGAAGGGTCTGAAAGAGACTCTTGAGTTCAGGGTCCTTCGCCTGCTGTGCATATTTTCCGTATTTCTCCACACAGCTCTTTTCCTGTGTCTGCAAATCCTGAATGGCTGCCCGTTCTTTTTCCTTTAATATCATTGTTCTACTTCCTTTCCTGCCAAAGCACTTTTTTACAATGATATTATGGATAAGATCCGGATCTTTTATACACACTTATCTTCCCTGTTTCATCGCTCTCTTATTTTCATACATCATGTGGTCAGCCACATTGCAGTAATCCGGATCATCCATCCGGCAATAACCGATCGCATAGCTCAGCGAAACATTTTCGGTTCTGCTCACCTGTGTACAGCAGGTAGAAAGTCTTTCCAGAAATTCGGGAACATCTTTTTCATAAATAATGCAGAACTCATCTCCACCGCGCCGGTAAATCTTCCCATTCTTGCCCACTGCATTCTGCAAAACCACGGCAAAGCTCTGGAGCATGGCATCTCCGACCGAATGACCCATGGTATCGTTGACCATTTTAAAATTATTCATATCGGCAATAAAATAATAGTTCTCTTTATCTTTCCCCATTTTCTCCAGATCCCTGTTCAGGGCATTGCGGTTATAGATATGTGTCAGATAGTCCACATAAGCAAATTTGGAACTCACCTCATCGCAGAAATCCAGGATCTGCTTCATACAGTTCTGCTTTTCTTCCTCATTCTGTGCCGGAATCACCTTGAACTCCACATCAAGATCTTCTTCTCCCATGCTTTTTCCGATTTTTCTCCTGATTGCCTCCATGGTCAGTCTTGCATTATCCTGCATACTGAACAGCATGACTACACCATTTTCGGAAATGCGGTATCCAGCCAGATGATCCAGCCTAAGCAGATGATATATCTTATGCAGAACCTGTTCGTTTATAGCCCAGTTCATACTGCTTTCTTTCTGGCAGAAGCAGAGCACACCGACATAAAACCGGCTGTGATACACCTGATATTCTTTCAACATCGCCGAAAAAGCATACTGATTAAACAGCCCGGACTGCTTGTCCAGATATTTCTCTACGTTTTCGTTGCTCAGCATCAGGCCAAGTGTCACCATCGTAATACAGGGCAATGTCAACAAGGTCTCCGGAAATGCGACCTGAATCACAGAGGTTGCAAAAAACAGGGGAAAGGACATGATGATTGCCGTCCTCCTCTCCTTTCCCAGATACCTCCAATAACGGATACAACAGACCAGAATGGCAATGTTGTAGATAATAAGGCTGAAATACAGGGCAAATACCTTGGGTCCGAAGGAGTAGGCGGTAACCTTTCCCTGCACATAGGAAATCGGGGCAAACAGGATTCCCAACAGGGAGATCATCAGCGGTGTCGCGTGAAGCACCCGGATCAGCCGCGGTACTCTTGCATTATTCTCCACATAGCTGAGCAGATACAAATAGATACTGAAAATAAAGAACAGTATCGTAAGCAGATAGCAAATATGAAAAAACACATTTACAAACTCCGGAACCACATCCCGGTGATTGACCGTGTAAAGCGTCACCATATCCAGAACCGCATGTGCAAATGCCTCCACAAGAATCAGACGGAACAGTCTTGTCAGTCTGCGAGGGATATGGGGATTACGGCCATAAAAAAACAACATATAGGTAAGCATCAACAGACAAACCACTGACGTTTTATAAATCATCTTTCGTACCTCTCCAAACGATTTTGGGTAATCTATTGTCTATCTTAACACAGGTTTTTTAAATTGCAAAAGAATTTCACGCTCCAGAGCCCATAAAAAGCCCTTTGCGGTTCTGCGCTCTGGTTCCTGAAAATGATTTCCCGGGTTCCATTCCAGCTTCGCGTTCTCTCCTGCAAGGCTTTTTTCGTACATGGCTCCGATCTGCCGGATGTTCTCGCCGACACAGGCCATCTGCCGGTTCCGGGTTCTCTCCTCTTTCTCTCCGAGACTCAGATACACCGCCTCTGCCCGGATTTCTTCCCGCAGAACATATTCCAGAAAACCCGGAAACCACACTGACGGCGATACGGCCGCAACCGCCCGGAACCGATCTGTCCGGTAAGCCGCCCACAGGGCAAACAGACCGGCAAGGGAATAACCCCCAAGCACCACCGGAACATCCTCCCGCAGCCCATATGTTCTTATCGCCTCCGGAATAAGCTGTTCCACCAGAAAACGCAGTGTCTCCGTACCTTCTCCCTCGAACTCTTCTCCCTGCCGCACTCCGGGTGCTCTCCAGGGCGACAGTTCACGATTCCAGTCTCCAACCCAAAAAGCAATAAGCAGGAACCTCTTTTGCGTCCCTGCCTGTATGCTCTGATATTCTCTTTCTATTCCCTGCATCTCGTGTTCACCAAGCGGCTGCAATAAAAGGATTTCCGCCTCCGCTGTGTTTTCCCCGAACAGGTAACATTCTCTTCCTGCAATCTGTACCAAAGTGCTTAGTAGCCCTCCTTCTTGCGGATCAGCCGGAGCTCACGTCTCTTCTCTGCATTTTCCCATTCCATACGCTCTCCGTCATTCTCCAGAATGAGCGGCGGTACTGCCGTAGGTTTGCCGTCATCTCCCATAGCCACCATCACAAAATAGGCTCTGTTAATCACATGCCTCGTCCCATCGGCATCCTCCCGGTAAGTATCTACCCTTACTTCCATCGACGTATGCCCTACATGTGTCACTTTCCCAATAATGACAATAATGTCATTTAGATAAGCTCCGGATTTAAAATACAGATTATCAATGGCAACGGTCGTCGCATCCCGTCCACAATGTCTCCTCGCCGTCGCTCCCGCAACCTCATCGATCCATGCAAGGAGTCTCCCTCCAAACAGTCTTCCAAAACCGTTTATATCCGGATAGATGACTACCCGCAATTGTGATGTCTCGGATTCCGAAACCTTTTTGGGCCTCAGCTCCTGTATATCCTGCTGTTCCATAGTACATTCACCCCAGTATGATCATTTTCTGTCAGAATTTCTTTATATCTCCATTATACGTTTTTTCTTCCCTTCCTTGCAAGACAGAACTGACTTTTTATGACGCAAAGCAATCAGATAGAAAATCTCTCCTCTTAACGGCGATCAGTATTCCTTCTTAACCTCCGTCAGCCCATAAATCTTCTTAAACCGCTCCAGATCCTGCGGATCACGGATCAGCATAACCTCCGTAAAATGCGAATTATCATAGCTTCGGAAGCCGGCAACCGACTCTCCCGTGCAGATAGAGGATTTCACAACCGCAAATACTAAAAAAAATGCTGCAAGGATCAGACATTTTCGTCCTCCTCTTCCTGTCCTATCATTCATCTGGAAGACCTTGTCTCCTGTCATTTTGCATGGTGCCCATGTCAGACAGCACAAGTCCCTCTGTATCAACCGGCGTATCATCCCCTGCAAGCTGTCTGTCAACCGCCTCGGCCCGCAGTGTGACAAATTCCGTGATCGCTTCAACACCCTCTTCAAATTCTTCCGTTGTACAGAATTTCGTGGGGTCCTTCTCCACATAAGGCCCTATCAGTTCTGCTGTCTGCGTTATCTTTTCTTCCAGTTCTCCGTCCGTAAACCAATGCTCAAGAAATTCCGCAAACAGTTCATGATACTCGTCCGTATACGTTTCCTGTGAGAAAATCCATCCGAGCATCGGGCGGTCATCCACATCTCCGCCCGAAACCGGATTGTCAATCGACTCATTGACCGCATCGGACGCATTATTTCCCTGAAAAGTCCCGAAAGCAAGATTATAGTCCCAGGGAATCATGCTAAGCTGTCCGTCCTGCTCATAGAGATAATAATTGTGGATCATCGATCCGGTATAGCTGTCTCCGTTGCAGACAAAATTGTGGACCACAAAATAGCGGAGTACCTCGTCTGTATTGACACACTCTTCCAGATCCGAATAACTGTTAAGACTCTTGAGTGATGCGATCAGCCGATTCTGATCCGCATCGGAAATGTCTGTCTTCGCATTGTCAAAAATATTGCTGTAGCTATCCACATCGTCGTCAATATACTTGAGCTTCACATCATCACTGCCCATACCGCCCGGAGCATCTCCCGGCTGCATCCTCTGCTCTCCATCCGGCAGTTCCGGGAGCTCTCCATCCTGTCCCGGCGGGGTCATTCCTTCTTCTCCGTCCGGCAGTTCAAAATCTTCCATGTGGAAGTCTCGTCCGTTTCCGC
>CAKRPS010000052.1 GCA_934385475.1 uncultured Lachnospiraceae bacterium
TCACAACCAAGAATATCGAGAAAAGGTTCAAGAATTATTGAATTTTACTAAATAATAGAAATAGGGAAAGTAAACTTCCAGTTTGGTTAAGAGAAGTATCCGGTGCCAAAACGGTGCCAAAAAATCATGCAAATATAAATAAGACTGGGAAATCCAACGAAAATATGCCGATTTCAGCCATAGAAAGCATAGGAAATATATCGAAAAATGGTATTCAAATAACGTGAAGGTGGACGTACTGTAGGATCAGGACGTGTTGCTACAATTATCGAGTAATTTCGAGTGATTGTTCACAAAGCTAGTATTTACAAGGCTTCCGAGAGAAATCTCGGGAGCCTTTTTATCATTCAACACGCTTTAGTTTAATAAAGCAAAAGGTTCTGTGGCTCTAAAATGGCTCTATTTTTGATGAACCGACAAGCGGCCTCGATTACCGTAGGATGGAGCAGACGGCGAAGGTGCTCCGGTCTGTGCGGAAAGGAAGATTTCTGTTTGTTGTCACGCACGATATGGAGCTGATCGAAAAGAGCGTCAAAAAGATCGAGCTTGGACAGAAAACGGGCATGTTCCGGGAGGGAGATGCGTACTTGCTTTCGGTCTGCTTCTGGACGGCGGTACAGGGACTGATGGAGAAAATGGCGTACAATGAGGAACTGCAGCCGCCTGATACCGAGTGGCTCATGGCGATCCTCAGAAAATGAAAGGGCTGGCATATAAAAGACGCTTCAAGAGCTGCACTTTATATGATATGATAAATACTATATGACTGTTTTTAGTAAAATCATGCAATACAGACCATAGAGAAAAGGAGGTCTTTATGATTTCATGGAGCAGATGACATTATTTGATAACAGAGTGCAGCACATACCGTTAGCCAGCCGGCTGCGGCCGGATAGCCTGTCCCAGTTTGTCGGTCAGGAGCATCTGATCGGTGAGGGAAGGATCCTGCGAAAGATGATTGAGGAGGATCAGGTCCCGTCGATGATCTTCTGGGGGCCACCGGGAGTAGGAAAAACGACGCTTGCCGGCATTATAGCAAAAAAGACAAGAGCCGATTTTATCAACTTCAGTGCCGTGACCAGCGGCATTAAGGAGATAAAAGAGGTAATGCAGCAGGCCGAGAACAGCCGCAGGATGGGAATGAATACGATTTTGTTTGTAGACGAGATCCATCGTTTTAACAAGGCGCAGCAGGATGCGTTTCTTCCCTATGTAGAACGAGGCAGTATCACCTTGATCGGTGCAACGACAGAAAATCCATCTTTTGAGGTAAATGCGGCGCTTTTGTCCAGATGTCGGGTATTTGTCCTGAAAGCACTGGAGGAAAAGGATGTGATGCGGCTGCTTCGAAATGTGCTGGACAGCCCGGAAGGATTTCCGGGTACGAAAGTGAAAATGTCGGATAGCCAGCTTCAGGTGATCGCCAGATTTGCAAACGGAGATGCGAGGACGGCACTGAATGTATTGGAAATGGCTGTGACGAATGGAGAAATCAGCGCGGAAGGTATAGAGGTGACCGATGAAGGATTAGAGCAGTGTGTCAGCAAGAAGTCGATGCTGTATGATAAGAGTGGTGAGGAGCACTATAATATGATCTCTGCTCTTCACAAGTCGATGCGGAACAGCGATCCAGATGCGGCGATCTACTGGATGTGCCGTATGCTGGAGGGCGGGGAGAATCCCCTTTACATTGCAAGAAGACTGATTCGTTTTGCAAGCGAAGATATTGGAATGGCGGACAGCCAGGCACTTCAGGTGGCAGTGGCAGCGTATCAGGCGTGTCATTTTCTGGGGATGCCGGAATGTGACGTTCATCTGACGCACGCGGTCACGTATCTAGCCATGGCACCTAAGTCAAACGCCCTGTATGTTGCGTGTGAAGAGTGCAAACGGGATATAAAGGAGCAGGAGAATGAGCCGGTTCCACTTCATCTCCGGAACGCTGTCACCGGATTGATGAAGGAACTGCGTTATGGAGAGGGGTATCAGTATGCGCATGATACGGAGGAAAAGCTGACAGCGATGCAGTGTCTGCCGGATGCTCTGAAGGAACGCCGTTATTATCAGCCAACGGAAGAAGGGGCAGAGAAGGCAGTGCGGGAGAAATTACAGACAGTGCGTGAGTGGAAGGCAGATCACATTTCTTGAAAGTAATACAAACGGCGCTAGGTCGGAAAAAATGTACAAAACACATATGGTCAGATCAGAAAAAATGTAATATGTAATCTTGAATAGAGAAGAAAAAATGTGATACACTAAGGGTGATGATTCTGAAAGTGTCAGGAAGGTGTTTGAAAGATGCGACGTTTTGCAATGGAGAAGCTGTTAGCATGGAAAAATAAGAAGAATCGGAAGCCCTTGATTATTATGGGAGCAAGGCAGGTTGGAAAAACATGGCTGATGAAAGAATTTGGCAGGCAATATTATTCCAAGGTGGCGTATATTTCATTCTATAATAATAAACGGATGAAAGATGTATTTGAAATGGATTTCGATATTCAGAGAATTGTTATGAATCTGAATATTGAAGCGGGGGTTACGATTACGCCGGAAGACACGTTAATTCTGCTGGATGAAATTCAGGATGCCCCCAAAGTTTTGGAGTCATTAAAATATTTCTATGAAGATGCACCGGAATATCATGTCATAGCAGCCGGGTCTTTGTTGGGAGTAGCCTTGCATGAGGGGATTTCCTATCCGGTAGGAAAAGTTGAATTATTAGATTTGTATCCCTTAAATTTCAGGGAATTTCTTTGCGCTATGGGAGAAGTAACTCTCTCCGAAGCACTTACAGCAAGGGATTTTACTATCATAGATACTTTTGCGGATAAATATATATTTTGGCTGAAAAACTATTATTACACCGGTGGAATGCCTGCGGTGGTTGACTTTTTCAGGGAAGAAAAGGACTATCCGACCGTGCGGGAATTACAGCGCGATATTCTTCGGCAGTATCAGGGAGATTTTGGAAAGCATGTAGAGGCAAAAGAATTGCCCAGGATACGTATGGTGTGGGAGTCGATACCGGTACAGCTTGCAAAGGAAAACAAAAAGTTCTTCTTTGGACAGATTAAAAAGGGTGCGCGCAGCAGTGAATTTGAAATTGCAATACAGTGGTTGATGGACTGCGGGCTTGTATATAAGGTAAATCGAATCAATGAACTACATGTTCCTTTGGCAGCATATAAGGATTTCAGTGCATATAAACTGTTTATGTTGGATGTCGGATTATTAGGGGCTTTAAGCGAGTTGGATGCACAGTCCATATTGGAAGGAAATGATATTTTTGTAGAGTTTAAGGGAGCGTTGACAGAGCAGTATGTATTGCAACAGCTTATTTCGGATACGGCCTATACTCCTTATTATTATGGAACAGACAAAGCGACTTATGAGCAGGATTTCATGATACAGATGGGTAAATCCGCAGTACCGATAGAAGTTAAGGCAGAAGCAAATCTCAGGTCACAGAGCCTGAAAGCTTTTTGCGATAAATATAAACCGGATTGTGCAATACGGTTTTCCATGCAAAAATTTATTGATCAGGGATGGATGAAGAATATTCCATTGTATGCAGTGTGTACATTATCCTGACAGATGAAAAGGGAGAATTCTCATGCGTTATACCATCAACAGGATCAAAACAGGTGAGGATGAGCTGATTCTGAACTATCAAAGGACCAATGCAGAGGTGGAAGCGGTCCTTGCTTTTATGGAGAATCAACAGAAGAAGTTAGTGGGAAGAGCGGAGGGAGAGACGATCGTCTTTTCCCCGCAGGAAATCCTGTACATAGAGAAGGTGGACGAAAAAACTTTTGCTTATACCATGGATAAGGTTATTCAGCTGGATCTGTCCCTGGCGACAGCAGAACTGATCCTGGATGATGAAAAGTATTTCCGGTGCAGTAAGTCCATGATCGTAAATGTAGGAAAAGTGGAGCGGCTGCGGAGCATGCCGTCCAACCGTATCGATGCGACACTTGCAAGTGGGGAACACATTATTATTTCACGAACCTATGCGGCAGATTTTCGGAGACTTCTGAAGGGGGAACGGCGATGAAAAAGGTATCTTTGTGGGAGCGGTATCTGACAAAAGAAATTGGAATTGAGTTTAAGGCGTGTCTTTATTTTTTTGCTATCCTGTTTTATTACTGTATGTACAGGGTGTGCACGGGGCGGAGCGTGGCAGAGATCCTGCATATGGCGGAGATAATCTTTCTGGCCTATGTCATAGGGTATATTCAGGTTTTCCTGCTCTGGAATTTTGATGAGTCAGATGATATAGGCTGGCGGGAAGTGATCGGTATCGGCATTTGTACCGCGGTCTATGTGACGGTGTCCTATCTGGGCGGATGGTTTGAACGGAACCTTTATGTGACGGCAGGATATGCTGCTTACATGGTTCTCACGTATGTGTGTGTACATTTGGTATACCGATGCCGGAGACGGATTGATGACAGGATCTTAAATTCAGAGCTGGAATTGTTTAAAGCGAGAGCAGATGAGAAAAAATAGTGTCACTTGGAAGCGAAAAAGTGTCAGTAGCGGGGACAGATATTGTCTCCGCTATTCTTTTTGTTATCCTTGAGAAGAAGGGAGGCAAAAAGTATGGAACACATCATGGAAATAACGAATCTGACAAAAAATTATGGAAAACACAGGGGTATCGAGGGCGTATCGTTTCAAGTGGAAAAGGGGGAGATCTTCGGATTTCTCGGACCGAATGGAGCCGGAAAATCGACAACGATCCGTTCAATTCTGGGGTTGATCCATTGTAAGGAGGGAAGCATCCGTGTCTGTGGACAGGATGCCATAAAAAACCGGGAGAAAGTGCTGCGACACATTGGCTATATGCCGAGTGAAGCCTGGTTCTATCAGGGAATGACGATTCGGGAAATTCTGAAAATCGCTGCGGATGTAAGAAAAATGGATTGTACGCAGGAGGCCGAAAAACTCTGTGAACGGCTACAGCTTGATACCAGAAGAAAGATCAGTGAATTGTCACTTGGAAACCGTAAAAAGGTAAGTATTGTATGCGCCATGCAACACCAGCCGGAGCTTTTTATCTTTGATGAGCCGACAAGCGGTCTGGACCCTCTGATGCAGAACCAGTTTTTTTCACTTATAAAGGAGTACGTGGAGCAGGGGGCAACGTGTATGCTCTCGACGCATGTTCTCTCGGAGGTGCGCAATTATTGTGACCGGGTGGCCATTATGAAAGAGGGAAAACTGATCGTTACGGACACGGTGGAGCATTTGCTGGCAAGCAGAACCAAGCGGATCAAGATGGTGCGTGATGGAGAGAAGCTGGATTATCTGTATCAGGATGATCTGAATCTGCTCTACCGGGAACTGGAAGGACACGATATCACGGATATCCTTATCGAGGAGCCATCCATAGAGGAAGTATTTATGCATTATTATGAAAAGGAACCAGGTGTACAAATCAAATAACCAGCCAGGACGCGCTTTCGCTCCGCTCCGAACGCAGTGGTACATAAGTGGCTAAAATACAGCCACTAAGTGCCAGCGTTCGTCAAGGGTCCTGCGCTCGGTTATTGATTTGCACACGTTTAGCATAATATTATATTTTATCATAGGGAGATTATAGTATGTACGCACTTTTTAAGACAGAATGTAAGACACAGGTAAAGAGTCTGCTCATTTGGGCAGCAGTCGTTGGAGGTATGGGACTGGTATGTATTTTGCTGTACCAGAACATGGAAGAGAGCATGACGGGAATGGCAGAAAATTTTGCCACTATGGGAGCTTTTTCGGAGGCTTTCGGAATGAATACGCTCAGTATTGCAACGTTGCAGGGATATTTTGCGGCGGAGATCGGAACCATCCATGCGTTGGGTGGCAGCATGTTTGCGGCAACCCTTGCAACCGTGATCCTGTCGAAGGAGGAAGACCGCCATACGGGAGAGTTTACTTACAGCTTTCCGGTTGCACGTGGCAAGATTGTATTTCTGAAATATGCCTCGGTAGTGTGCATGTTAGCGGTTTTTACAGTTGTCTGCGCACTCTTTTACCAGATTGGATTTGGGGTGCTTGGAGAAGCGGGGCTGCAAAAAGAGTTTGTCATTTTCATGGGACTTCAATTTGTGATGAATTTGGAAATTGCCTCAATCTGTTTCCTGATCTCTTCGCTCAGTGGCAAAAACAGGCTGGGACTTGGAATTTCCATCCCGGTTATCTTTTATGTATATGATCTGATGGCAAAAGTGGTGCCTGCGCTGGAGGACGCTAAATTTCTCTCGCCATTTTCCTATGCCAATGCAACGGACATATTTGCAAAGGCTGAGCACAATGTGGGGGCACTTGGTATGGGAGCGGTGGTGACCGTCGCGCTGACGGCAGCTTCCGGGTGGATATATACCAAACGGGATCTTGCAGGCTGACAGATGGAGAAATTTATTTTATACTGGTGTTATCAAACATAATATCAGGGAGAAAAAATTGAGCAGAATTATTTTTCAGAAAGAATATATGATATTGTTTCCTTCATTTGTAAGGGCACAGGTGCATAAACATCCATTTATGCACCTTTTTGTCGGTTCAAAAACGTGTCAGATCGTAGTGAACGATGAGAAGGTACAGGGCAACAGGATTCTGCTGGATTCCAATGTAAAGCATATGGTTGAGCCGGCACCTTACTGTCATATGGAAGGACAGATGGTGGAAATGCCGGAAAATATGGCAGAGCTCCTGGAGGAAGAGGTCATCGCAGGCGTTGAAAAGCTGCTTGCGTCCATGGGTGTGACAGAGCAGCCATCCGAGGGGAGAGATGAAAGAGTCCGTCAGGTGATCGAGAAACTGACATCAGGAGAGTGGCTGGCCTGCAGTGTAAAGGAACTTGCGCAGGCTGGAGCGTGCTTACCGTTACGTAAATGCGGGCGGAAAGATTACGCAGGCTGCCCAGGAGGCGGGATTTTCAGGGTCAGCGCATCTTGCCTACAGCTGCAAAAAATTTACAGGGATGTCCATCAGTGATGTGACAAACTGATAAAAAAGCTTTCTGGGTGCTTGACAAGAAAGTTAGAAAGGACTAACTTAAATAACACACACCTCTATTTCCAAAATTACAGAGGCAGCGGGGATTGCTGTGGGGACATTTTACAAGTTCTGGAAGAACAAGGAAGCGTACATGGCAGAGCTGATACGGTATCATGCCCGCAAAGTTATGCCGGAACTGATCGGTGCGGAGGTAAGAAAGCTGGGACGTGAGGATGCAGCCCGATATCTGCGTGCGATAGTGGATGAGAATGTCAGTATCTATCTCTATATGACATTGGAGGATGAGGCAGGTCTGCTGCGGGCAACCGATGAGTTTGTGCCGGATCTGATTGCCAATCTTGTAAAGGTTTTTGTTCTGACGGCGGAATCGAGAGAGGAATTGCATGAGTCAGCATACAAGGAGACACTGGAGGTACAGATCAATACGATTCTGAACCTCATCTTCGAGGAGACTTGAGCGTGCGCAGAAATGAAGAGGAAAAAGCGTACGCAGAAATAAGGAGAGGAAAAGATGAAAAAGATAAAAGAGACGGACAAGGGGTTTTACGGCTGCTACTGGCCGGTTGATGGAGCGAAGGCTGCATGGATCACTATGCTCGGAGATGACTGCGAGGATCACATGGCGAAAGCGTCCGTAAAGTGGATTCAGAAAAAGTTTGGAATAAGCGTGTTGACACTGAGCCCGGCGCACAAGAATTACAGTCATCACAATCTGCCGGTGGAGAGAATTGGTGCGGCGATTCAATATTTGAAGGAACATGGAATTGAAAAGATTGGAATTGTGGGTGGTTCTACGACCGGGATGTTTGCCCTGATCGCGGCGTCCTATTATCCGGAGATCACGCTGACGGTTGCCATGACGCCGTGCGATTTTGTGATGGAAGGCTTTTATCAGGGTAAAAGAGACGGACAATCGGAGTGGCCGGGTGAGGGAGAATCCACGGCATCCTGGCAGGGAAAGCCGCTGCCGTACCTTCCCTATGCCTACAGACATCCGGAATATGGCATGAAAATGAAAGCGGATGCCAAGGCGAACGGAGATATGATCTCTTCCGTGAATATTTTTATCGATTCCGAGAAGGCGCATCCAATACAGGAAGAGGAATTTATCAAGATCGAGAGGATCAAGGGAAAAGTTCTGCTGATCGGTTCTGAAGATGATGCACTTTGGGAGGCGGCAAAGTATATCCGCAGAATGGAAAAGCGGCTTGAAACCCATGAACATGAATGTGAAGTGGAAAGCTATATTTATGAGCATGCAACGCATTTTGTATTCCCGGAGGGAATGGTAAAGACCATTATCCCGGTATTTGGAGATCTGATGAGCAGAGTGTTCAAGGCGGGCAGGGAATATCCGAAGGAGTGTAAGGCAGCAAGAATCGATATTGAAAAGCGCGTGACAGATGTCGTGAAGGCGTGGAAATAAAGAAATACATAAAAAAGACGTGCCGGGAGGAAGGCAGATGGAAGAAAAGAAACATGAGCATATTGTACACCCGTTTCCGCCGTTGTACGATGCAAATTCGGAAATTCTGATATTGGGGAGCCTGCCCTCTGTGAAATCCAGAGAGCAGATGTTCTTTTACGGTCATCCACAGAATCGTTTCTGGAAGGTGATGAGTGCGGTGCTGGGAGAGGCGCTTCCGACAACGATCGAGCAAAAAAAGCAGATGCTTTTAAAGCACCGGATCGCGCTGTGGGATACGATCTACAGCTGTGACATCATCGGCTCCAGCGACAGCAGCATCAAAAATGTGACACCGACAGATCTAAGGCGGATTCTGGAGAAATCCAGGGTGCAGAGAATCTTTTGCAACGGCGGGACATCCGGACGGTATTTTCAGAAATACCAACAAAAGGTGCTGGGGATGGAGGCGACAGTCCTGCCGTCCACCAGCCCGGCAAATGCAGCTTTTTCAGTGGAGAAGCTGATCCAGATATGGGGAGAGGCACTTAATCTGTAAGGAACAGATCACTTATTTTACAGGAGGACAGAACCGTTCTTTCGACGAAGAGGGTTCTGTCCCTTTTTACGTTGACAGACCATTTTACTAAGGACAGTTCACCCTGTGCAATCTCAAGACAGGTGATACAGCGTGGATGTACACAGCTGCCACTGTTGATGTAGAAGGGGGAAGCAGCGTTCAGGCGGGGACGATGGGTGTGTCCGGTGATCAGGTGGATATTGTTTTGTCTGGCAAAGGTGGTAAGGCGTTTTTCTGTGCGATCCTTCCGGAGATAGTTTTTGGCGGCGCTGGTAGGATCAAGGACACCGAAGTGTTCAAGGGGATGCCAGACGTAACGCACCAGAAACCGGGTGAGAATCCAGAGGGTAGAGTTAAAGAGATCAGCCTGATGTCCGTGGGTGAGATAGAGGTCGTGGTCATTGTCCTGATCTTTCAGGATAAGGCTTTCGCAGAAACACAGGGAAGGGAAGAGATCCTGCTGACACTGGGTATCACTGCAAAAATAGGAGGCGCACTTCCGGGTGCTGTAATGGCTCTTTTTCTTTTCCATATCATGATTTCCATAGAGCATGACAAGGCGGTTTTCCTGATAAAACCGTGACAGCAGCCAGAAAACATTGCTGTGGATATCAATGATTTGTTCCATATTCCGGTTTTCCCAGAGTTCATCTCCGTCGCCCAGCTCAATATAGGTAAAACCCTGGGTGTAATAATGGTGCAGGGAAGTAAAATACAGATTCTGATTTTTCAGAAAATTATCACCCCAGCTCCCGTCGCCGCGGTGGCAGTCACTGATGATCACATAGCGGCTGCCCGGGGTCAGCGGCAGAGTGGGGGCATTTTGGAAAGCCTTGCGAAGGCGGGAACGGTAACTCATGAAGCACTCCCTTGATTCCGGCGGCAATCAGCTTTGGCACAATGCCGGTAGGAATGACCGCGATAGCGTCTTGCGCAGAGCAGACGACGGAAAAAGCGGGGGAACAGATAGTACAGATAGACAAGACGATCGAGTGTCAGGCAGAATACGCCGGTGATAAGTTGATACAGGCGGCAGGCAATTCTGTTGTGAAACTGTGCCAGACCACGCCGGAACCGCATCAGACAGGTATGGGGCAGGCCGGGATTATTCTCGAAACAGAGCTGTACGGAGGTACCGCAGCACTTGATCGAAGTTTTGGGAAAGCCGGTGGAGAGAAGTCCTTCCAGGAAGCTTCGCAGCATTTCATAATTGGGGAAGGCGACAGCCGCGTGCAGAGTAAGCTGAGAGGGATTTGCCAAAAGACCCGGAGAAAAGGAGGTAAGCCACCAGGTGCGGTCTGCCATTTGGGCGTAACAGGAATCTTTGTGGCTCAGCACGAAGGAAAAGGGAAGAATATCCGCGTTGGACACGGCACGAAAACGTGTCCTCAAATATTCATCTTTTTTCAGAATCCGGTCGGAATAATACAGACCGATTTCGGCACCGGTATTGATACCGTACTGTCCTTTCCAAAATTCCAGAAGCCAGGTGCGTCCGGCATAGTCAAAGTAAACGGGAAGACAGTCGAAGACCATATGAAAAGAGACAGCGGCTCGGTCAAACAGTGCGGTGTAGCCAATATTGCGCTGCCAGGCGTCACACCGGTTGGAAATGACATCCTGGGAAGCATCGTACAGATAACCGAACGGAGCCATGACGGAATTGAGAAGTTCACACTTCTGGGAATGTGTCAGGGAACAGACCTTTTGGATACATTTGTGTCTGCGGCAGGCAAAAAGTGTGACACCGCATACGAGGAGAAACAGGACAAAAAGAAAAAAGGATAGATACATGGTTGGATAATCCTACAGGGTGATTTATTATTATGATATGAAGGGTGTAGAGGAATGTTATCTGCGCCACAAGAGAATTGTATTTGGAAAGAGCGGTGTACCCAGATGAGAATATTGCTTGCAGAGGATGAGACGGAAATTGCAAAAGGATTGAAGTATTTACTGGAAAAGAACCGGTTTGCGGTGGACATCGTACAAGATGGCGTGGAGGCACTGGATTATTTTGAGGAGATTTTCTACGACGTTGTCATTCTCGATATTATGATGCCGCGGATGGATGGACTGGAGGCGGCACATACGACGAGGTTTTTTGCAGTGCACTGCAAGGACAAGGGGGAGATGATGATTCTCTCCAAGGACTTTATCTCTACGGTGGATGACCAGACAGCGCGGGAATATGCGCAGGAAATTCTGCAAAAGGGAAAACAGAGAGGATATTATTAGGAGTTCCGCTATCTTGTCAGCAAGGGGGAAGGGGAGGATGTGATCCTGTTTCTCAATGTGCTGCATCCGCTTCAATCGATGCGGCTTCTGTTAGCTGTCTCCAGTGTGATCGGCGTGGTAAGCTTTCTGGTGGTGCTTGCTCTTGTGATTCTTTTTTCCAAGCGGGCGATCCGGCCTTATGCCCAGAATATTGCAAGGCAGAAACAGTTTATCACGAATGCAAGCCATGAGTTAAAGACGCCCATCACATCGATTGCCACGAGTGTGGATATTCTGGTAATGGAATATGAAGAAAATGAGTGGATTGTCAGTATACAAAAACAGATTCAGAAAATGACAAGGCTTGTCGGTGATCTGGTGGCGCTTTCCAGACTGGACGAGGATATGCCTTTCCCGGAGCGTGAACAGTTCTCCCTGAGTGAGGCAACATGGGAGATTGCGGAGCCGTTTGCTGCGCTGGCAGAGGCCAAGAAGAAAGAGTATTCCCCGGAGAATGGGAAAATCAGCCTTCGTGTATTCAAAAAGAAAAATAAGGCAGCCATAGAAGTATTTAATACCTGTCATCTGGAGAATACCGGGGAGCTGAACCGGATATTCGAGAGATTCTACCGGTTGGAGGAATCACATTCCGCGGCAACCGGAGGGACAGGAATCGGGCTGTCGATGGCGCAGGCCATTGTGGAGGCACATGGAGGGAAGATCGAAGCGGTAAGCACGGATGGAGAATCCCTCAAAATAGTGGTGGTTTTATAAAAAGTTTGCCCGGCAGAGCAAACTTTTTTTAGGTACATTTCAGGTTCACACCTTATACTTCAAATATCACACAGACAAAGGGGCAACAAACGTGCATTTTCGGCATGAATGGAAATATGAGATTAACTACATGGATTTTCTGACGTTGCGGATGAGGCTGGCGGCGGTGATGCAGAGGGATTCTCATGCAGTGGATGGGAAATACGAGATCAGGAGCCTGTATTTTGACACGCCATCCGACCGTGCACTGCGGGAGAAACTGGATGGGGTGAACCAGCGGGAGAAGTTCCGGATACGATTTTATAATTACGACACATCTGTCATTTTCCTGGAAAAGAAAAGCAAGTGGAACAATCTTTGCAGTAAGGAGAGCACAGAGCTGACGGAGGAAGAGGTACAGAGACTGCTTCGCGGAGAGATCATGTGGATGAAGAATACTGATCGTGTGCTGTGCAGAGAACTCTATGACAAGATGGTCGGGCAGGGGCTGCGGCCCAAAACAATCGTAGATTACACAAGAGAACCGTTTGTGTTTGCACCGGGCAACGTGAGGGTGACCCTTGATTATGCAATCCATACGGGTCTACAGTGTACAGACTTCCTGAATCCACAGGCCGTTACCGTTCCGGCCGGAGAGGACAGGATTCTTCTGGAGGTGAAGTGGGATGAGTATCTGCCGGATATCATCCGTGAGGCGGTGAGCCTTGAAAGCCGCAGGGCGGGGGCATTTTCCAAATATGCGCAGTGCAGGATCTATGGATAAGAAGACAAAATAGAAATCAGAGAAAGAAAAGGCAGGGTAAAAGCTATGACATTTAGTGATATTTTTAAATCCAGTTTTCTGGAGAACGTAACAGCGGTAAGTCCATTAGATATGGTGTTGACGATCGTGCTTGCATTTGGCATCGGCGTATTTATTTTCTATGTATACAAAAAGACCTACAACGGTGTCATGTATTCTTCATCGTTCGGGGTAACCCTGATCGCGTTGACGATGATCACGTCGCAGGTGATCCTGGCAGTTACCTCCAATGTGGTGCTGTCGCTTGGTATGGTCGGCGCACTGTCCATCGTGAGATTCCGGACGGCGATCAAAGAGCCGCTTGACATCGCTTATCTGTTCTGGTCTATTGCGGCAGGTATTATTCTGTCAGCAGGTATGATACCGCTCGCCGTGCTTGGAAGTGGAGTGATCGGTGTGATTCTTCTTGTGTTTGTAAATCGGAAACCGCACAGGAACCCTTATATTATGGTGTTGTCCTGCGTGGATGGAGTAAACAGTGCGGTTCTTGTAAGCTATAACGGAGAGTACATGGGATAAGGAGGTGTGCTTTTGGCAGCAGGAAAACATATTGACAGAATCTGTATTGCCATTGTGGCGGCGACGGTTATTCTGACGGTTTTCTTTATGAATGGGGCGGCTTTTGGCGTACAGAGTGTAGAGCGGAGCATGGGCTATGAGGAGCGGCTTTTTGACACCTCAAAGGTACATAGCATTGATATTGTCATGGACGACTGGGATACCTTTCTTGAAACCTGTGAAAATGAAGAATACAGCAGCTGCGCTGTGGTGATTGACGGTGAACAGTACAAAAATATAGGAATCCGTGCGAAGGGAAATACATCTCTCAGTCAGGTAAAGCAGATGGACAGTGAACGGTACAGCTTTAAGCTGGAATTTGACCAGTATGACAGCAGCAAAAGCTACTATGGGCTGGATAAGCTGTGTCTGAATAATCTGATACAGGATAATACGATGATGAAGGATTATCTGGTGTATCAGATGATGTCGGATTTTGGAGTAGACAGTCCTCTGTGCAGCTATGTCTATATTACAGTCAATGGAGAGGACTGGGGGCTGTATCTGGCAGTGGAAGGCGTGGAGGATGCCTTTCTGGAACGAAATTATGGTTCGGATGCGGGAGAACTGTATAAACCTGACAGCATGAGCTTCGGGGGCGGTCGCGGAAACGGACGAGACTTCCACATGGAAGATTTTGAACTGCCGGACGGAGAAGAAGGAATGACCCCGCCGGGACAG
>CAKRPS010000053.1 GCA_934385475.1 uncultured Lachnospiraceae bacterium
TTATTCAATAAAATCAAGATTTTTTAAGGCGTGGTGGAATTTACCTCTGCACTGGAATTTAAAATTTCAAGTCAGCAGGTTACTTCTTCGGAATATTTCCCCTCACAGACTCATAAACTGATAAAAAGAAATTCTTATGGGGATATTTTATGAGTTCCAAAACCAAAATTGTCGTGCTTCATGTAAAAGAATTGATCTATACAGGGATATTCGCTGCTCTCGGCATTCTTTTCATCGTCCTGCTCATCATCATGTTCCTGCCGGATGAGGAAAAGAAGGAGACCTCTGCCGTCGTAACGCAGACTACCTCAAACACGTATATTCCCGGTGTATACACCACTTCCCTGATCCTGAACGATAACGTAGTCGAAATCGAAGTAACCGTCGATGAACACAATATCAATTCCGTCCGGCTTGTCAATCTGGATGAAGCCGTAACCACCATGTATCCTCTGATCCAGCCTTCCTTCGAGGATCTGGCCAACCAGATTATCACGCTGCAAAGCCTCGATGGTGTTACATACCCAGAGGAAAGCAAGTATACCTCCATGATCCTGCTTGATGCGATCACCTCATCACTGGAAAAGGCACAAGATACCAATCCATGAATCACAAGGGCCCGCCACCTGCTGCCCATAACCTTGCATCGGGCGGGTCCTTTTTCCAGCCTACAATTCTTCTATCTGTCTGAGCCACAATGTCGCGCTGGCATCCGATGGCATCCTGAGATCTCCCCTCGGCGAAAGTGCCACACTTCCCACCTTGGGACCATCCGGCAGACATGATCTTTTGAACTGCTGTGCAAAAAATCTTTTATAAAAAGTTTTCATCCACTTCCGTATCACTTCTTCCTCATACAGTCCCCGGAATGCCCTGCAGGCAACCCGGTACAGCTTCGCCGGTTCAAACCCGCACCGCAGCATATAATACAGGAAAAAGTCGTGAAGCTCGTACGGTCCGACCAGATCCTCTGTTTTCTGGGAAATTGTCCCATCCACAGGCGGCAGAAGCTCAGGGCTGACCGGTGTATCCAGAACGTCCAGAAGAACCTCCTGCAGTTCACGCTGATCACAGGTATCGGCATAATACTGTACCAGATGTCGTACCAGTGTCTTAGGTACACCGGCATTGACCCCATACATGGACATATGATCCCCATTGTAGGTCGCCCAGCCAAGTGCCAGCTCTGACATATCTCCTGTTCCGATGACCATACCGCCTACACGGTTTGCGATATCCATCAGAATCTGCGTCCTCTCGCGGGCCTGCCCATTTTCATAGGTCACATCGTGCTTTTCCATATCCTGTCCGATATCCCGGAAATGTACCGTCACGGCTTCCTTGATATCGATCTCCTCCAGCGTCGCTCCCAGCGTGTGTGCCAGCTTACAGGCATTGTCATACGTCCGGTCAGTCGTTCCAAAGCACGGCATCGTCACCGCTCTGATCTGGCTTCTGGGGATCTGCAGCATATCAAAGGCGCGCACGGTCACAAGCAGTGCCAGCGTTGAGTCAAGGCCCCCCGAAATACCAAGTACCGCATTGCGGCATCCTGTATGCTCAAGTCTCTTTTTCAGGCCATACGACTGAATTGAAAGGATTTCCTCACAGCGTTCCTCCCTCTCTGCCGGATCTGCGGGAACAAACGGCTGTGGGCCGAAATTTCTGCAAAGTTCTGTCTTCTCAGTCTCTATTGCAACCGGAATCACCAGGTAGTCCTCCGGTCTTTTCGTTCCATAGGTACTCATCCTGCGTCTCTCATGGCAGATTCTGTGCACATCGATATCCGCATAGACATCCACCGGCTCAAAGCGTTTTGCCTGCTCTAAGATGACACCGTTTTCCGCGATTAGGTTGTGGCCTCCAAATACCAGATCCTGCGTCGATTCCCCTTCTCCGGCAGAACAGTAGATATAGGCGGCGATCAGTCTCGCGCTGGCTGATTTTACTAACAGCTCCCGATACGTATCCTTGCCGATCGTCTCATTCGAAGCCGAAAGATTCACAAGCACTGTCGCTCCTGCCAATGCGTGTGCAATCCCGGGCGACTGCGGCACCCAGAAGTCCTCGCAGATCTCACAGCCAACCGTCAGCCCGCTTACAGCGTCTGCCTCAAAAAGAATATTGGTTCCAAAGGGAATTCTCCGGTCCTCCAGAATATATTCTTCCGGCTTTTCAAAACCGGGTGCAAAATGTCTTGTCTCATAAAATTCTCCATAAGACGGAATATAGCTCTTCGGAATAAACGCCAGAATTTCTCCGTTTTGTATTGCGGCCGCCACATTGTACAGCTTCTGCCGGAACACAAGCGGCAATCCCACAAATACAAGCGCATCGCTTCCCTCTGTTGCGTCTGCCACTGACAGCAGAGCCTCCATAGCGCCCTCCAGCAGTGTCTCCTGCAGGAAAAGATCATTGCAGGTATAGCCTGTCAGACAAAGCTCTGGAAACACCAGAATCTTTGCCCCTTTATTTGTGGCTTCCTCTATTTTCTCCGTGATCTGTTTGGCATTGTAGAGCGTATCTGCCACCCGAACCTTCGGGGTCAACGCCGCCACCTTCACAAATCCATGCTTCACGTTCCATTACCTCCTGTGCCTCTGAATCGTTACGCCTATTTTATCTTACCCAGAATCTGCTTTAAATCTTCTATGGAAAAAGAATAATTTGTATTACAGAAGTGACAGTTCAGTTCTACCTCTTTTCCCTCCGCGATCAGATCCTGCAATTCTTTCTTTCCAAGACTGATCAGCACCTTCTCAACACGGCTTCTGCTGCAATTACATGCAAACTGCACCGGCATGGTATCTGTGATCTCAAGATCCATGTCTCCCAGAATCCTCTCCAGGATCTGCTCTGGATTACAGCCTTCCTCCAGCATTGTCGTCACAGGCTCCAGTGTAGACAGCCTCTGCTCCAGTCTGTCGATCACCTCATCCTGCGTAAAAGGCATTAACTGGATGATAAAACCACCCGCCTGCTTTACTGTGTTGTTCTTTTCCATCAAAACTCCCAGTCCCACACTGGAAGGAACCTGCTCCGAAGCGGCGAAATAATAGGTCAGGTCGTCCCCTATTTCTCCCGTTTTCAGTTCAATGGTAGAAGAATAGGGTTCTTTCAGTCCCATATCCTTGATCACTGTCAGGACACCAAGTCCTATCACACCTCCCACGTCCAGCTTTCCAACCTTGCTTGGAGGCATCATCGCCTGCGGGCAGTCCGCATAGCCCTTCACATTCCCATGGGCGTCTGCCGTCACCGTCAGGCCGTGCACAGGCCCTGCTCCGTTGATCTGGAGGGTGAGCATGTCATCCTCCCCTTTCAGCATACTTCCCATCATCACGCCGCCTGTCATCAGTCTCCCGAGTGCTGCCGTGACCACCGGGCTGGTCTCATGTACCTGCCTTGCGTGCTCTACAAGTTCCTTTGATGTAATTGCAAAAGCTCTGATCTGCGCGTTTGCCGCCATCGCTCTCACCAAGTAATCTGCCATTGTTTTTCTTCCTTTCCCATTACAGCCTTGTATTTTCCCTGCATCCTTTTCGGGCAACAATATAAACCCGCTCGCTGGTCTTAGTCACTTCCCCATGTGTATCCGCATCGATTGCCTCCACAAAAAGCATGCCTGCCTGTTCCACCAACTGTCTCATCTTCTCCGGTTCATATCCTCTTTGCAGGTGTGTCTCCTGAAATCTACGGAACCGGTCATCCTCCTCCCGCACAAAGATCGTGATGTCATACTCGTTGATCTCTCCGTCGGGATCGTAATAGTTCTCCCAGATAAAGCTACAGTCCTCACGGTTCTCTGCGATCGTCGTGTCTCCGATCACCTCAGCATATTTATAGGTGGTATTGAAATCAAAAATAAAGATTCCCTGCGGATACAGGTAATTGTTGATCAGCCGGAAGGTCTGCACAATCTCATCCTCTTCAAGCAGGTAATTGACACTGTCGCACACACTGACTACCGCCCCTACGGTTCCATATAACTCCAGCTCCCGCATGTCCTGTTGCAGATAAAGAATATCAAGCCCCGACTTCTCTCTTTTCTCCATGGCGATCTGTAACATTTCCTCAGATAAATCTATTCCGATCATGTCATAGCCCCTACGCGCCAGAAGCTCTGTCAGGGTTCCGGTTCCACACCCCAGATCCAAAATGGTATTCTGTTCCTGTCTGAGATTTTCCCTTACATTCTCCGGCTGTGCTTCGACACTCTCTTTCTCCCCCTGATACTTTTGCAGCAGGGTAAGGAGATAATCGCACCATTCCTCATAAGGTGTCTCATCCATAAAGGTGTCATAAACCTGCGCAAAGTCTGTATATGCTTCCATATCTCACTCTTCCTCTGTCTCTATTTGCTCCTTTGCAGGGCACTCCACTCTACCTGTCCCTGAAAGCTTCCCGTTTCTTCTCCCAGATATTGGATTGGGAACGCAAAAGTCGCATATTCCTCAAATGGTTCTCTGCTGCCAAGGGTCTGTATCTTCTCCCCATCCACATACAGCGTTGTCATTCCGGGTTCCCCCACAATCTTGAGCTCCGTCCACTGTTCTATGGGCAGGGTGTAGTCAAACGTATATGTCTTCCCTTCCCTGCAAAATCCAACTTTACCGGTCTCAGGCTCCGCCGCATAGAACGCCCACTCTCCATACGCGCTGTCACTTTTTGAAAGGATCTGCCCGGATTGTGCCACGCCCTTTCCAAGATACACTCTGCACGCAACGGTATAAGAAGGCACTATTCCCCTGTCCGAATCCTGTAGCTTAGTGCTCTCCTCCGGCTGCTCAAATGCCATCTCCTGCACGATACTGTCGGGTGCTCCCCACAACTTTCCGGAAAGAACTCCGAGAGGATCTCTAAATCTGTCATACAAATCTGCCTCTGAAATTCCCAGATCCAGTCTGCCGCTCATATCGTTCCAGATCATATAGGCCGCCCCTCGCATTTGCAAGGAGTATGTCGGAACCGTTTCCATGGTATCATGATCATAAAACCGATTAGGTTCCCAGTTGGCTGCAAGCTCCTCTTTGTCCAGATAATCATAGCCGCCGCCCGGTATGATATACAGATGATTGTTCTGCATATTGATGATGGAATAGCCCTGCCGGTACATTTGCACAGGGTCCGCCCACACGGTACTCCAGATATTCAGTTCCAGATTTTCCGTCCCCGGCATCTCCGACCCTTCTATGTTGCTCAGGCTTCCCCATAATCTTGCTTTCTTACCATATTCCTGTACCAGTGCCGCTATCTCTTTCAGATAGCTCCGGTACTTTGCCCCATCTCCATAGTATTCATCCATGCCGATGTTGACTGTTCCCGCGCTGCGAAAGGCACCCTTCTGCGCATCCAGCGCCTCTTCCCAGATATCACGGACAAGCCCTGTCGCTTCTTTGTTATCCAGATTGATCTGGTCTACCCAGAGCGGATTATTTCCAAGCGCATACTCCGGAAAAAGCTTCGTGATCGCAAGTGCGTGTGCAGGCGTATCGATCTCAGGCACAACCTGCACGCCATATACGGCTGCCGTCTGCACAAAATCATCGATCTCCTCTTTTGTATAGGAATACTCCTCACTGGTCAGGGTGTCTCCTTCTTCATTCTGAATCTCTGATTCCAGCCGGAAAGCACTCTCCGCTGTCAGAGCATTTTTCACAGAATCATCCAGCCCACTGGTTGCCAGAATGACATTGTCATTGAGATGCAGACCGAAATCATTCATCTTATAGTAGGACATTGTTTCCATCATAGTCGTAAGCATTTCCATCGAAACTGCCTTACGCGCCACATCGATTCCAAATCCCCTCACCTCATAAAGGGGATAGTCCCGGATTTCACCCTGCGGGATATTTTCTCCATACCGATCATACAACTGCCGCAAAGTCACCGTTCCCCACCGCAGGCCGGTGATCTGCTCCGCATTTATGACAAACCTGTCAGATATTTGGACTGTATAGCCTTCTTCTCCCAGCCCGTTTGTCTGCGTGGCAAAGCCAAGCACAATATCGCCCGCCTGTGCATCCTCTGCCTTCCCCTGCGTGATCCGGCTCTCCCATTCCTTTGCGGGGAGCATTGCCGCCTGACTCTCGCCGAGTTCCTTTGCCAGAAGTTCGCCCAGACTGCGAAGACTCTCTTCCTCTCCACTTGAAACATCCAGCAAAATCCTGCTGTTTTCACTTAACGAGAATACTCCCTCATGTCCGTTCCATTCTGCCAGTGCTGGGATCACTGTGGGAGCCTGTGTTTCCGACATCTCTCCCTGCTGTTTTGCAGGTACTGTGATCGTAAAGGCACGCTCTCTCTGTTGTCCTTCCCGGTCTGTCACCAGAAAGCCTACCGTCACTTCTTTCTCCTGAATGGTGTCATACACCGTTCCGTCTGCCCCGATCACCTGTTCATAGTCTGCCCCAAGGAACTTGCTCGTGCCCCCCTCGGGTGCCTCAGGCATAACCAGTCTCCGCCCGCCGGTTTCCGTCGTCTCGATCGTCGGTGCTTCCAGAAGATACGCCGCCGGTTTCTCCTGATATACCTCTATTTCATAAAGGGAAACATTCTGATACAGGTTGGAGTAATCTTCCTCCTTCTGTGACACCTCATAGACAGACAGCCGCAGATAGCGCAGGGTAACCGGCTGCTCCAGAGCAATCTCCTGATTCTTTTCTGCCGGAGCACTCGTAAATTCCTCTAAGACCGAATAGTCTTCTCCGTCAGCGGAGCCCTCCAGCGCATAATGAACCGCATTTCTACGCTCCCATTTGAGCATAACAAAAGAAACTGAAATTTCTTCCGGAAATTCCAGTTCTATATAATGATTCGCATCTTCCCAATTATTTTCACTGGACCAACGTGAGGATCGATCCTGATCGTCTCCGTCGATCACCTTCTGTGCGGTCAGTTCCTCGTTCTCCGCGCTGTCAGCCCGTGCTGTAACGCCCCTTTGAAGCGCCAGGTTCTCGCTGTCCGGTGTCCTATCTATCAGGCAAAAGACAAACCCTGCAACCGCCAGCACAAGCACCGTCAGAGAAGCTATCGCCAACAGCCCTTTTCTTCTGCTCCTCATCGCATATTACCTCATGCTTCTGTCTCTATCCACTGTGCTGCAGATTTTATCCTAACAACACTCCTAACAGACCATAGGAAAAAATAGACATGATGATTGTGGCCATCACAATTCCCAAAAGTTCTGCCAGAATTGCCTTCTTAAAATCAATCTCCAAAAGTGCCGCAATCAGAGAACCGGTCCAGGCCCCAGTCCCTGGCAAAGGAATTCCCACAAAGATCACGAGTCCCCAGAACTCATACTTCTTAATACTATCACTCTTGCTCATTGCACGATTTTCCAGTCTCTCGATCAGGTTACGGAAGCATTTCACCTTCTTCATCCATTTGAAAATCTGCTTGATAAATAACAGAATAAACGGAATCGGCAGGATATTTCCAATAACACACAACGGAATCGCCGTTGTGATCGGCACCTGCAAAAGAGAAGACACAATTAAGCCTCCTCTGAGTTCCAGAATCGGGATCATCGATATAATAAATACGACAATTTCCTTAGACACGTATTTCCCGAGCGACACTGCAAATGCTGTAGCTAAACTTTCCATTACAACCTCTTTCTTTGGATCCGGTATTTTACCAATCCTTCTTATTATTTATATTTCGGAGATATCTTATTCAGAACTCCTCTACTGCGCACAGATTTTCTTCAGCGCACGATACAGACATTCCATCTGCTCATCCGTTCCGATCGTAATGCGCAGGTAATTCCGTATTCTGTCCTTATCCCAATGTCTGACATAAATGTCATTTTCTTTCAGGCGTGTGAAAATTTCCTCTGCCGGGATCGATTCATGGGTTGCAAAGATAAAATTGCTGCTTGACTTTGGAAAAGAAAAACCGAGTCTGGCAAGCTCTTTCTCCACATTAGTCCGGGTCCGTATGATCTTCTGACAGCACTCCTTAAAATAATCAGCATCTTTGGCAGATTCAACTGCAAGCTGCAATGCTGCGTAATTCATGGTATAAGAATTGACCGAATACTTTACATCGTTCAGATATTTGATCAATCTGGCATTTCCCATCGCAAATCCGATCCGCATTCCTGCCATGGCACGCGATTTGGAGAAGGTCTGCACCACAAGCAGATTATCATATTTCTCAATCAATGGCAATGCACTCTTACCGCCAAAATCGATATATGCCTCATCGACGATCACCACAACGTCCCTGTTCTGCTCAATGATCTTCTCCACCTGGGACAGATCCATCAAAACGCCTGTAGGTGCATTGGGGTTTGGAAAGATCACGCCACCGTTTTCCTGTACATAATCCTCCGGACGGATGCAGAAGTTCTCATCCAGTGCCTTTTTCTCATAGGGAATGCCATACACATCCGCCCACACATCATAAAAGGAATAGGTAATATCCGGAAATAATATCGGCTTTTCAGAATGAAAAAACGTCAGAAAGGCCATAGAAAGCACATCGTCCGATCCCACTCCGATGAAAAGCTGGTCAGTTCCAATATGATAAAAATCCGCAAGCTCTTTCGCAAGCTGTGCATGCTCCGGAAATTCCGGATACAAGCGCATCCTGTCTGCCTCCAGCTTCTGGGCTGCTGCCGTTACTCCCGGTGCCGGTGGATATGGACACTCATTCGTATTTAACTTGATAACGCCCTTTTTCACCGGCTGTTCTCCCGGTGTATAAGGTACTACTTTTCGTACATTTTCTTCCCACTTCATTCTAATCTCCATTCCTGCGCATGTTTTCTGCGCATACAAAACCCTGTTATGCTAAAGGTGGCTCCCACTCCTTTGCAAGCCGCCTGTACTCCTCTTCCTGTTGTTTATCACCAAGCACATGATAACACTCCGCAAGTCCTTCCAGGGGTATACACCCGCTGCACCGGACATTCAGAATACTCTCCGTCTCATAGGCACCGTTGTAGAACCACAAAACCGCTTCATCAGCATCTCCTGTCTCCAGATAATACGTTCCCAGTTCACAGCAGATTTCGGCACAGCCCTCACACGCCAGCACCTTCGTAACATACTTAAAGAAATCCGGAATATCTCCTGCTTCCCGCGCTGCCCTTGCCGCCACACAGGCTGCTTCTTTAATTTCATCCACACCGCGCTCCGGGTCGTTGCACGATGCTCTGAAAAAATCCCGCGCACGCACAAAGTCCTGTGCTTCACCGGATACAAACAGCTCCCTCGCATAAATGCCATGGAGTCTGCGGTCAGGCCGGATTCCCTCACCGATCATACGCTCAAACGCCGCAAGATCTCTGTCTTTATGGTTCGTCTCCGGCATGTGGATTACAGCGACATCACTGTCATAAATCACAGGGGTAAGCCGCACCTGTTCATGTACAGCCCCTTCCCACACAAAATTCCGCTGTCTCTTAAAAAGCTTGGGCCGAAGCTCCTTATCATAATTATAGATTGTTCCGAAGGAGAGCTGGTTCGTATAATACATCTGCACAATGTCTATCTCCGGCAGGAGCGTTTCCTTTAATACCCTGAAAGCCTCCCTGTTTTCCTCATCCAGAAGCTCATCCGCATCCGCCGTGTAGATATATTCCATCGTGGCCTTGGAAAATGCAAAATTTCTCGCCGCCGCAAAATCGCCAATCCATTCAAACTCATACACATGATCCGTATACCGGGATGCGATCTTTCTCGTCGCATCCGTCGATCCCGTGTCCACGATGACGATCTCATCCATCAGCCCCGCCAGACTTTGCAGGCAACGATCCAGAACCCTCTCTTCATTTTTTACAATCATACATAAGCTTATCGTAACCATAGCTTCATCATAGCAGAAGATTGTCAAAAGGGAAATAAAAACTACCTATTTTTTACAGGTGTCTGATAACGATAGTATATTTCGGCCTGCATGCTTTCCTCTACGGGAACCCACACTGTCGATTTTCCCGCACGCACCGTCATATCCCGATACCGGTTCTGTCTTACAAAACTTCTGCCGGGCACCAGCCGATAGTCTGTCGTCCATGACAGGTCTGCCGCCCTCTCCGGCATCATCACCTCGAAAGCTCCCCGCACACGCCTGATCCCTGCACGCCCTACAAACCGGTAACGTTTCCCGTCCCAGTTATAGATTCGCAGTCTGCAAAACCGAAGCTGATGCAGCGCCAACAGCAGCATACCTGCCAGAATCCCCAAAATGGTCAAACCTTGTCCCCAAATTCTCATAGTTTCCTGTTCTCTTTCCTCTTATCAAACAGCTTTTGCAGCAACAGCGGCAGCACAATTCCGGCTCCCAGATACACCAGTTTAAAGCTCTCCGCTCCCCCTGCCAGATAAAAATACTCTACATTCGTGCGATACTGCTCCCAGTCAAAGTCTGCAAACACGCCCAGGCTTCCGGAAAGCACAGCCAGTACCACCTTGACCAGCATAAACGCCATCACGTGATGCATCATTACCGCATACGTATTTTTGCCAAGATAAAGCACTGCACTGCATTTTTCAAGCGCCGGACTCAGAATCCGGCATATCCTCAGCCAAAAGGCAATGCCCGTCACCGCCGACACATAGGGGATCACCGGGCCATTGGCAAATCCGGTACACCACACACTGCTGTAGGCAAGTCCGCCACAGGTAATCGTAATCACAAACTGAATGCCAAGGACAATGGCAAAATACGCCGCATTGGACAACCGGTCATGCTTCTCCAGATGACGCGCATATATCTGTCCCATCTGGAAAAAGGGATACAGGAACAGAAGCCGTCCGGGCATCTTGTAAATTCCCCATACATGCCCTCCTATCGCAAGCCACACGACTGCCATGCCCACAAGCAATGTTATCGCCAAAATCAGCCACTCGTAGCAAAGATGCAGCTTCTTTAACAGCAGCCGCATCACCAGATTACCCACCTCTATCAGAAACAGGGCAGGCACAAACCATGCCGCATAGTTATACAGAAACTGATAACCGCTGACAAAGGGCTCCACAAACAGATTCCAGATAGAGAAATCTCCTCCTATCGCAAACAGACCGGCCGCACGGAGCCCCCACGCCACCAGCCCATAGAATACGTTCCAGAAGAAATATGGCACCAGAAGCCTTCTGCATTTCTTTTTCAGATAGGCAACCGGATGCTTCTCCTCCTCCGGCCGGTAAAAGTAACCGGATATAAACACAAACAGCGGAACATGAAAAGAATAGTAGGGAAAAAGTTCTCCCACTGTAAGAATATTGCAGTCGGCATGTCCCGCCACGATCATGACCATCGCGATCGCCGAAAGAATACCAAATGTTGTATTATATTTTCTGTTCTGTTCCTGTGAAATAGCTTCCATCCTGCTCCTCACTACCTTACCGTCGCTTTTTGTCTGAAAATATTGTACAATGGATCTTAGCATAATTATAAGGATACTTTCATGAAAAAACTACTAATTAAAACCATTTTTATCTATCTCTTTATCCTGATATCTGTTTCCGTGCTGCCAGCCTGCAAAGACGCTGCCATTTCCTCCGGCAGCACTTCGCTCGATGAACAGCCTGCTTCTGATATGGTAGAAGAATATATCCGCAGTTCTGACATCGTTCTCGACCTTTCCGCTGAAACCTTCACGCCCCTGACTCAGGAACAGATCGCTTCTAACCCCTGTCCTGATCTCAGCGTACCTACCTATATCACTAAGGTAGACAATACCTACTTTATTGTAGACTGTTACCACGATCAGGTCATTTACCATGATAACCTTACCGATCCGCTTACAGACTGGAAGGTCATGACAAACGAAATTCATCTGGGACATACCCTCGCAAGCGACGGGCTTGTATATTTAATTGATGATACGGAGAATAACCGAATCCTGATCTTTGAAAAGAAAGACGATATTTTCTATCATACCCAGACGTTTACAGAAATTGGTAACCGGCCTCATTATATCATTTACAATGAGGCCGATGCAACCTTTTATGTGTGGAGTTCCATGAATGGTGAAATGTACCTGTTCCGTCACAATCCGGATGACCCGCAAATGTATCTGACGGAAGTCCGCACCATCCCGGAACTGTCCGACACCTATGTACGCTCCTTCACCATCGTAGATGACGATATTTACTTTGTGTCCGGAATCCCCGGCAATTCCGGCATCCTGAAGGCAGATCTTACTACCTTCAAAATTCTGGATTCCTACGCCGTACCGGAATCTATGGCCGGAATGATCCAGCTGACCCCCATTGGAAATTACTTTTATATTACCATTTCCACGGATATCAACGGAAGTCAGGACACTGCCACCATCATCCGTACCCGTGATCTGAAGCGCTTAGTCCAAAATGATTATGAGGATATCTATTCTTCCTTTATCGGAGGTGGCACGCCCTATTATATCACACAGATTGATGACCGCTACTACCTTACCGAACACCGACTGCCCGGTCACAGTATCTGGAGCTTCCAGGTTCAGAATGATGAGCTGTGCAATGTCGAGGCGGTCTATTAGAGAACTCCTCCTATGTCTTTCCTCACTTATCCGACACCTGTGTTCCGTCACCGAGCATATGATATCCATCCCGGTAGATCAGCTCTGATATCGGCACCAGTTCATATCCTTTATCCTGAAGGCCCTGAATCACTCTATCCAGTGCATCAGCCGTAAACTTAGCTCCGTTGTGCATCAGGATGATAGAGCCATTTTTCAGTTTATCCGAATTGACCACCCGGTTCACAATATCATCCGCTCCGTAATCCTTCCAGTTGAGAGAATCCTTGCTTGTAAAGTAGTGGGTAAAAATAATAGCAGTAGAAAACTGCTGTATGAAAAATATGAGATTTTGCTATGAAAATAGTATACAACATTTAACAGTGTTTCTGCAATGTTCAATTTTACAAAAATATATTAATTATAAATTGTCATTTTACATTGACTATCTGTACTGTTCTGTCTTATACTTTCGTTATGAGGTACTACCATAACGGTAGGCGGTTAGTCCTTCTCCAGAGGGACTGTGACCCTCTGTTACTATAGAAATCCACGGTATTTTCAATGCTTTGGAAATTGGTACGAAAGAGGGATGATTGCCATGATAACAATGGAAAGTCTCATTGCAGTGATAAGTCTTGTACTTACCGCCTTTGGGCTTGGCTATTCAATCGGAAGTAATAAATCACAAAAATAATCGCCTCTGTCTGGACAACTAGGCGATTATTTTTCATCAACTATATCTGGACTAACCGTCTATCGGTAGTACCTCTTTATGTCTCCATTATAGCAGAGCACTCTATTTTGTCAAATCCTATTATGAGAAGGTTATTTCAGACAGACTTTCCTCACTTATCCGACACCTGCGTTCCGTCGCCGAGCATATGATAACCATTCCGGTAGATCAGCTCTGATATCGGCACCAGTTCATATCCCTTATCCTGAAGCCCCTGAATTACTCTATCCAACGCATCAGCCGTAAACTTGGCCCCGTTGTGCATCAGGATGATAGAGCCATTTTTCAGTTTATCCGAATTGACCACCCGGTTCACAATATCATCCGCTCCGTAATCCTTCCAGTTGAGAGAATCCTTGCTTGTAAAGTAGTGGGTAAAAATAATAGCAGTAGAAAACTGCTGTATGAAAAATATGAGATTTTGCTATGAAAATAGTATACAACATTTAACAGTGTTTCTGCAATGTTCAATTTTACAAAAATATATTAATTATAAATTGTCATTTTACATTGACTATCTGTACTGTTCTGTCTTATACTTTCGTTATGAGGTACTACCATAACGGTAGGCGGTTAGTCCTTCTCCAGAGGGACTGTGACCCTCTGTTACTATAGAAATCCACGGTATTTTCAATGCTTTGGAAATTGGTACGAAAGAGGGATGATTGCCATGATAACAATGGAAAGTCTCATTGCAGTGATAAGTCTTGTACTTACCGCCTTTG
>CAKRPS010000054.1 GCA_934385475.1 uncultured Lachnospiraceae bacterium
GTCAAGGAAGATGGAGATACGACACAGGTGGCGATCGCCAGTGAGCAGGCGGCGAAGATTTATGGGCTTTCGGTTCTGGAGCGCGGGATCAACCAGTCGGAGACCAATTCGACGAGATTTATTATCGTGACCAATCAGAAGATTTTCCGAAAGGAAGCAGGGAAAATCAGTATCTGTGTTGAAATTTCACATGAGAGTGGTTCCCTGTATCATATTTTGTCGCATTTTATTTATAATAATCTGAATATGACAAAGATCGAAAGCCGGCCGATCGAGGATCGGAACTGGGAATATCGCTTTTTTATAGACTTTGAGGGAAATCTTGCTGACAGCGCAGTGAAAAATGCACTCCGGGGATTACGGGAGGAAGCAAAATCCATGAAGGTTCTCGGAAATTACTAAGTCAACAAGTTGCTCAGAAACGAGGTTAAAATGAGAGAAGAAGAACTGATTATATACAAGGATTTTGAGGACGGTCAGGTACTGAGAGATATGGTCTGGCTGATGGAGCACTACAGACAGGGAGATGCCAAGGCAAGACCGCTTCTTTATGAGTGTATGCACAGCCTTCTGGAGATGGCGGCAGATCATGGGTTCTATGGGAATCTGTGGCACTGTTATCTGACGAACCTGCTTGTGAACAATGAGAACAGCTACAGTATGGCCTGTGAGATCCGCGGAGCCGTGGAAGGATCGATCAACGATCTGGTGCTGCATGATATCGAGATCTTTAAGGAGTTTTACGACTATGATTTTTCCGGAATGATGGAGGTACTCAAGGTGCCGGAGTTTTCCATCATCATGGAGTATCACAGTCCTTCGCAGGACAGTAAGGTATACAACAAGAGAATACGGGACCGCATCTGCAATCTGGCAGAGATCTTCAACGACAGCAGAGATGCGGCGGAGATGAAAGAAAGCCTCACGGAGTTCTATAGGGAATATGGTGTTGGAAAATTTGGTTTACATAAAGCATTCCGCATTGTCCACACCGACGAGGGATCGCAGATTGTGCCGATTCAGAACATTGCGCATGTGCGGCTGGATGATCTGGTTGGCTATGAGATTCCCAAGAAAAAGCTGACGGATAACACAGAAGCGTTTGTGGAGGGAAAGAAAGCGAACAACTGTCTGTTGTTCGGTGACGCCGGAACCGGAAAATCTTCCAGTATCAAGGCGATCGCCAATGAATATTATGACAGAGGACTGCGAATCATTGAAGTGTACAAGCATCAGTTTCAGGATCTGAATGATGTGATTTCCCAGGTGAAAAACCGGAATTATAAATTCATCATCTATATGGATGATCTGAGTTTTGAGGATTTTGAGATTGAATATAAATACCTGAAGGCGGTTATTGAGGGAGGACTCGAAAAGAAACCTGCGAATGTGCTGATCTATGCAACCTCGAACAGGCGTCACCTTGTGCGTGAGAAATACAGCGACAAGGAAGACCGCAGGGATGACCTTCACGCAGGAGATACGGTGCAGGAGAAGCTGTCGCTGGTATCAAGGTTCGGCGTTTCTATTTTCTTCTGTGCACCGGACAAAAAGCAGTTCCAGCAGATCGTAAAGACACTTGCCGAGCGGTATCAGGTGACTATGCCGGAGGAAGAGCTGTATCTGGAGGCAAATAAGTGGGAGCTTGCCCACGGAGGACTTTCCGGAAGAACCGCACAGCAGTTTATCGACTATCTGCTTGGACAACAATAATGGAAAGAAAAGACAGGAAGTGAAAGGCAGGTCTGCTTATGAAGACTTTTGCGGCAATCGATGTGGGCTCTTATGAGCTTGCGATGAAGATATTTGAGATATCGGCCAGACGCGGCATCCGGGAGATCGATTATATAAGACACCGGATCGATCTGGGAACGGATACCTTTGCGACCGGTAAGATCAGCAACGAACGTGTAGATGAATTGTGCCGGGTACTGCGTGACTATGCGGGTATCATGAAAAATTACCGGGTGGACGATTACAAGGCGTATGGAACAAGTGCTATCCGTGAGACGGAAAATACGATCATCGTGCTGGATCAGATCGCACAGAGAACCGGAATACGGATCGAAGTGCTGAGCAATTCCGAACAGCGTTTTCTGGATTACAAATCCATTGCTTCATTGGGAGATGCTTTCGGCAAGACGATCGACAAGGGAACCGCGATCGTGGATATCGGCGGAGGAAGCCTGCAGATTTCGTTGTTTGATAAGGATATCCTTGTGACGACACAGAATATGCGTCTGGGTATTCTGCGTCTGCAGGATCAGATTGGCAAATTAAATATCCGGCATGGTCAGGTAGAAAATATACTGGACGAGATCGTGAGCGCTCAGCTCAAGGTATTCAAGAAGCTGTATCTGGAAAACAGAGATATTGAAAATGTTATCGTTGTGGACGACTATGTGTCTGCTGTGGTTGGGAAAAATGTGCGAGGCCTGGAAAATACGGTAGTCAGAGCTGACGCGATGGACGAATTTCTGGAGAGAGTGCGCCAAAAGACCGATCAGGACGTGGCCAGGGCTCTGGGAATACCGGAGGAGAATGTTCCACTGCTGTTTCTGTCCGGTGTGCTGATCAGCCACATTGTCGATACGATGGATGCCAAACGGATCTGGGCACCGGGTGTGACTTTGTGTGACGGTATGGCATATGAATACGGAGAGAAGAATAAGCTTCTGAAAGAGGCTCATGATTTCGAGCAGGATATCGTTGCCTGTGCGCGGAATATCAGCAAGCGTTATATGGGAAATAAGGACAGAAGCGAAACACTGGAGAAGATTGCGCTGACGATCTTTGACAGTATGAAAAAGGTACATGGACTCGGACGCAGGGAGAGACTATTGCTGCGGATAGCGACGCTTCTGCATGACTGCGGCAAATATATCAGTCTGGTGAATCTGGGAGAGTGTTCCTACCATATTATAATGGCGACGGAGATCATCGGACTGTCGCATATGGAACGGGAGATCGTGGCGAATGTGGTGAAATATAACCACATGGAATTTGCCTACTATGAAGTGCTTGGAAGGGACAGTACTCTGGACAGGGAAGCCTATCTGACTATTGCCAAGCTGACGGCGATCTTGAAAATCGCAAACGGACTTGACCGGAGCCATAAACAGAAATTCCGGAATGTGAAAACGCTTCTGCGCGGAGAAGAACTTCTGATCCAGGTTGATACATCGGTGGATATTACTCTGGAGAAAGGGCTGTTTGGGAAAAGGGCAGACTTTTTTGAAGAGGTGTACAGCGTACGGCCCGTGATCGTACAACGTACCCCCAAATAGGATAGAATGTGGAAAGAAAGGAAGACCATAGCAGGATATGGCAGAGACAGATTTTTCAAAACATGAATATTATACAAACAGAGAACTGAGCTGGCTTCTGTTTAACAACCGGGTCCTGAACGAGGCGAGGGATAAACAGAATCCGCTGTTTGAACGGCTGAAATTTTTAAGCATTACGGCTTCCAATCTGGACGAATTTTTTATGGTCAGGGTTGCGTCTCTCAAGGACATGGTAAATGCCGGCTATAAGAAGAAGGATATTGCGGGGATGACAGCGGCGGAACAGCTTGCAAGAGTCAATGAAGAGACCCACGAGTTAGTCAAGGAGCAGTACAATGTCTACAACAGGGGACTGGTACCCAGACTTCAGGAGAAAGGACTTCACATTGTCGGACATCACGAGAACCTGAACAAGGAGGATGCCGAGTATGTAGACCGGTATTTTTTGGACAATGTCTATCCGGTACTGACTCCGATGGCGGTAGATTCTTCACGCCCGTTCCCACTGATCCGCAACAAGTCATTGAATCTGGGAGCGCTCGTGACCAAGAAGAACGGTGACGGAGAGCTGGAGTTTGCGACGGTACAGGTTCCGAGTGTGCTTTCCCGTATTGTACCGATCCCGTCCACAGAAGAGAAGAAGGTAATTCTGCTGGAAGAAATTATTGAGAGAAATATCCATAAGCTTTTCCTGAATTATGATATTGTCTGCACTTATCCCTTCCGGATCATGCGAAATGCCGATCTGACGATCGAGGAGGAAGAGGCAGAGGATCTGCTGGAGGAGATTGAAAAGCAGCTCAAGAAAAGACAGTGGGGACAGGCGATCCGTCTGGAAGTGGAGGAAGGGATCGACAGCCGGCTTTTGAAGATCCTGAAAGAAGACCTTGAGATCGAAAAGGAAGATATCTATGCGATCCGGGGTCCGCTTGATCTGACTTTTCTGATGAAAATGTACGGAATGGAAGGCTTTGATGAACTCAAGGAACACAGTTATCTGCCGCCGCAGCCCGTGCCGGAGCTTCCGGAGGATGCAGATATCTTTGAAAAGATCCGGGAAGGCGATATTCTGATGCACCATCCATACCAGACCTTTGAACCGGTCGTGCGGTTTATCAGACAGGCGGCAAAGGATAAGGATGTACTGGCAATTAAGCAGACGCTGTACCGTGTCAGCGGTAACTCACCGATCATTGCGGCACTGGAGCAGGCCGCAGAGAATGGCAAGCAGGTGTCGGTTCTGGTAGAGCTGAAGGCGAGATTTGATGAGGAAAACAATATCGTCTGGGCAAAGAAGCTTGAGAAAGCGGGCTGTCACGTTATCTATGGTCTGGTTGGACTCAAAACCCACAGCAAGATCACACTTGTTGTGAGAAGAGAAGAAAACGGAATCCGCAGATATGTCCATCTCGGTACCGGTAACTACAATGATTCTACCGCCAAGCTGTATACGGATATCGGTCTGTTTACCTGTTCGGAGCTGATCGGAGAGGATGCAACGGCTGTGTTCAATATGTTGTCCGGATATTCGGAGCCAAGAAGCTGGAACAGACTTTCTCTGGCACCTCTATGGCTGAAGGACAGATTTCTGTACTTGATCGAGCGGGAGAGAGAGCACGCACTGGAGGGCAGAAATGCCAGAATCATAGCGAAGATGAACTCTCTGTGTGATAAGAGTATTATCGAAGCACTCTACCGTGCCGGTGCGGCAGGCGTGAAGATCGATCTGATCGTCCGGGGAATCTGCTGTCTGAAGGTGGGGATTCCGGGAATCGGTGACAATATCAAGGTACGCTCCATTGTGGGAAATTATCTGGAGCACGCCCGTATCTTTTATTTTGAAAACGATGGCAAGCCGGAGTATTACTGCGCCAGTGCAGACTGGATGCCCCGTAATCTGGACCGCCGTGTGGAGATTCTTTTCCCGGTGGAGAAGCCTGAGCTTCGGGAAAAATTGCAGCATATTCTGGAGTGCCAGCTGCAGGACAATGTGAAAGCTTCGGTTCTGCGTTCGGATGGAACCTATCATAAGGTGGCAAGACAGAGCAACAGACCGGCGTTTAATTCACAGCGTACCTTCTGCAAGGAGGCAAGAGAATCTGCCAAGGTCCGGGATGAGATACTCAGTCGCCGGATCTTCATACCGGAAACGCACCATGATGAATGAAAAACAGAGGAAAGCAGGAATAGAAAATACCATGAAGATATATCTGGCATCGGCGTCGCCGAGAAGAAAAGAACTTATGAAGCAGGTGGGCATCTCGTTTAAGACGATGCCAAGTAATGTGGAGGAAAAGATTACCAAAACAGAACCCTCTGAGGTTGTGGAAGAACTGTCCTATCAGAAGGCAGTGGATGTCTGCGGCAGACTGACTGCGGAGGGCAAAGAGGATTTCGTGGTGATCGGTGCAGATACGATCGTGTCCTGTTGGGGTGAGATTTTGGGAAAACCGAAGGACAAAGCGGAGGCAGCCGATATGCTGCACAAGCTGCAGGGAGGAAGCCACCAGGTATATACCGGTGTGACGATCGCATGGAAGTACAAGGATATGTCGGCCATGTTTGCGACCTTTAACGAGTGTACAGATGTCACGATGTACTCCATGACAGATGAAGAGATCAAGGCCTATGTAGACAGCGGAGAACCGATGGATAAGGCGGGAGCCTATGCAATCCAGGGGTTATGTGCTGCCTATATTCAGGGAATCTGCGGCGATTACAATAACGTGGTCGGACTGCCGATCGGCAGGGTATGTCAGGAACTGAAAAAGAGAGGATTACTGTAAAAAGAACAGGGGGAAGGAGCAAAAGGATAGTGTGAAAAATCCATATACGAAAGATTTTCACACACGAGATTTGTGTCTGCGCGCACTTGACACAAACTCGGTATGCGCAAAGAACGTGCGCAGAAATGGAGGATAGGATGTTTGATGAAAAGGTATTAAAGTGTTTTCTGGAGAAACAGGAACAGTTATTTCCGGAGCCGGTGGCAGACACCTTACAGGAGGCAGAGGACTTTCTGGAAGAGTGTATGGCAGTTGTGGTAAACTCCACGAAAGAGGTGTGGGAGTTTTTTGAAGAAGAAGGCGTTGACATGGAAGGCGCAGATGAGAAGAAAATTCTGGAAGCGGAAGAAGTCTTTGTGATCGGAGATGGAAGATATCTCATCGTGCAGGGATAAGAGCTATCCCTGCGCAAGAAGCTTTTCGAGCATGTGAACAAGTCCGTCGTTGTCATTATCCAGTTCGGTGATGACATCGGCGGCTTTTTTTACCTCGTCTGTCGCGTTTTTCATGGCAATACCGGTTCCGGCAATCTCCAGCATGGAAATATCGTTCTCGGCATCACCCGCGGCGTAGGCATCCTCGAGTGGAATGTTGAAATAGTCACAGACGAAACGGACGGCATTTCCTTTTCCGGCATCTTCCCGGAAGAGCTCCAGGTATTTATCATTGGAAAAGATAGCCTGTATTCTGCCCTTGGCCCACGGAGCAAGAGACTTGCTGAAACGGACAAGCTTTTCATGGTCGGTCAGGCTTGCCGCAAGCATTTTAAAAGGCTCTTTGGGAAGGACCGATACAAAATCATCCGTAAGGATCAGTGGAACATGGATCTTACGGCGATAGTAGCGGATCTCGTCGTCCTCCTTTTCACAGATGACAGCTTCATCCGTGTAGGTCTGGACATGGACACCGTGGATGCGGGCCTGCTCCTGCAAATAGGCAACGCTTGAGAGCGGGAGCCGCTTTTCCATAATATTGCGGTCACTGTCACAGTCGTAGACCAGAGTGCCATTGTTGCAGATCAGGAGAACACCGGCTGAGGGCAGACCGGAAGTACGCAAAACCTCCTGCACGCTCGGAAGAGGTCTTCCTGAGGAGAGGAGGAGCTTGTTGCCATCTGCCAGAAAACGCTCCAGAAATGCCTTCGAGCCGGGCGAAACCTGACTGTTATTATTTAAAAGAGTTCCATCAAGATCAGTAAAAAGAAGTTTCATAAATATGGTAAAACCTTTCAAGAAAATATAGCAAAAGCATCAGATACCGGATGTATCATGGTGTGTGGCAGCAGCGCGGATCCTGGTCAGAAAATCTTCGGGAACAAACAGCTTTCCGTAGCCCACAGCCAGATCAAGGCCGGGCTTGTTTGTTCCGTGAAAATCAGAGCCGCCACTTAACAGCAGATCATATTTGTCGGCAAGGCGGAGCATGTCCCGCTGATCCTGATTGCTGTAGGTGCTGTAAACTGCTTCGATTCCCATAAGTCCGTTTTCTTTCAGGGTGCAGACAAGCGTGTCCAGTGCGTCATGTCCCATGTGATAGAGCGGTGCATGAGCCAGAATCGGAACGCCTCCGGCCTCGCGGATCAGCCTGACGGCCTCGGCAGCCGTTGCCTTTTCACGGGGAACGAAATATTTTGTGTGATCTCCAAGATATTTGGAGAAGGCATCAGCTCTGCTGGCAGTATATCCATGCTCCACAAGATAGGTGGCATAGTGTCCCCTTGTGATGACAGCCCCCGGAAAAGCATCAAGGAGCTTTTCATAGGAGATATCAATTCCGGCCTCCTGCAGATTGCGGCACATCTTATGGTTACGCTCTATGCGGGAATCCACAAAGGAATGCAGCTTTTTCTGAAAAGCAGGAGAATCATAGGAGATAAAGAGTCCTACGATGTGAATATCCTTTCCTTGATATTCCGAAGAAAATTCGATTCCGGGAATCACCTCCACGGAAGGCTTGCCCTGTTTGGACAGCATGGCCGCGTGGCTGATGGCTTCGTCCAGACCGGCTGTGGTATCGTGGTCGGTAAGGGCAATTGCCACAAGTCCCTTTTCCACGGCGTAATCGATCAGCTCTGTGGGGGTGTAGCTTCCGTCGGATTTGGTTGAATGGGTGTGTAGGTCAACAGCTCTGTTCATCAATCGTCGGCTTCCTCTTCTGCGGTGCTGGTGTATACAGTACGTTTTCTGGCCATTTCGTCACTTGCCAGATATTCGTCGTAGGTGGTGATCTTATCGATCAGACTGCCGTTTGGCAGAATCTCCATAATACGGTTTGCCGTAGTCTCCACAACCTGATGGTCATGGCAGGAGAAGAGTTCCACACCCTTGAATTTCTTCATACCTTCATTGAGTGCGGTGATGGACTCCATATCCAGATGGTTGGTAGGCTCATCAAAGATCAGGCAGTTTGCGCCGCTGATCATCATTTTGGAGAGGAGGCAGCGAACCTTTTCTCCACCGGAGAGAACCTTAACCTTCTTGACACCATCTTCTCCGGCAAAAAGCATACGGCCGAGGAAACCGCGGACATAAGTGACATCCTTCACAGGAGAAAAGCCCATCAGCCATTCTGTGATGGTGTAATCGTTGTCAAATTCGGCAGTGTTATCCTTCGGGAAATATGCCTGTGAGGTGGTAACACCCCATTTATAAGTACCTTCGTCCGGCTCCAGTTCGCCGGTAAGGATCTTGAACAGTGTGGTCTTGGCAATCTCATTGCCGCCGACAAACGCGATCTTGTCATCATGGCCTACCATAAAGGAGATGTTGTCCAGAACCTTTTCACCATTGATGGTTTTGGAAAGTCCCTCTACGGTAAGAACTTCGTTACCGATCTCACGTTCCGGACGGAAATCGATATAAGGGTATTTACGGCTGGACGGACGGATATCGTCAAGCTCAATTTTCTCAAGGGCACGTTTACGGGAGGTAGCCTGCTTGGATTTGCTGGCATTTGCCGAGAAACGGGAGATAAACTCCTGTAATTCCTTGATCTGTTCCTCTTTCTTCTTGTTGGCTTCCTTCCGCTGCTTGATGATCAGCTGGCTGGACTCGTACCAGAAATCGTAGTTTCCGGCAAAAAGCTGAATCTTGCCATAGTCGATGTCTGCAATGTGTGTGCAGACTTTATTCAAAAAGTACCGGTCATGGGATACCACGATAACGGTATTCTCAAAGTCGATCAGGAAATCCTCGAGCCATGCGATAGCATCCAGATCCAGGTGGTTGGTAGGCTCGTCGAGAAGCAGGATATCCGGATTACCGAACAGCGCTTTGGCAAGCAGAACCTTGACCTTTTCATTACCGTTCAGGTCAGCCATCATGCTGTAGTGCAGTTCTGTGCCGATACCAAGACCATTTAGCAGCATGGCAGCGTTGGACTCTGCATCCCAACCGTCCATTTCGGCAAATTCAGCCTCCAGTTCGCTGGCGCGGATACCATCCTCATCGGAGAAATCCTCTTTGGCATAGATGGCATCCTTTTCTTTCATGATCTGGTAAAGACGCTCATTGCCCATGATAACGGTGTCCATAACCGGATAGGCATCATATTTGAAGTGATCCTGCTCCAGTACGGAAAGACGCTGGCCGGGGGTGATGGTGACATCGCCGTTTGTGGTCTCAAGTGCGCCGGAAAGAATCTTCAGAAAGGTGGATTTACCGGCACCGTTCGCACCGATCAGTCCGTAACAGTTTCCTTCGGTAAATTTGATATTGACATCCTCAAAAAGAGCCTTTTTTCCGACACGCAGGGTTACATTATTTGCTTGAATCATACTTAAACCTCATTTTTCTTTGTTTTCCTATTATTATGCATCCTATCCTATTATACATAAAAACATTGTTTTTTCAAGAAAATACTTGCGATTTGTGCGAAGAGTAATATAATGAGTTCGGGATAAAAGACTACCCATTTTCCAGGGCAGATATACATGGACGGGAGATGGGAGAGAAGACAGATGAAAAGAGATGTTGGAAATGATAAAAGTGATTGTTCTTGTGATTGTGATTTTGGTAATACTGTATTTTTTGATGATCATGCCGCGGATGACCGGCAGACCGGATACGTCGCTGTTTGAGAGAAAACTTTTTGCACACAGGGGGCTTCATGACAACAAGACAGATGCGCCGGAGAACTCTATGGCGGCATTCCGGAAGGCGATAGATGCCGGATTCGGAATAGAGTTTGATGTACATGTGACAAAAGACGGAATCCCCGTTGTTTTTCATGATTTTAAACTGGATCGTGTCTGTGGCAGGGAAGGAATTATTGAGAAGCATACCTATGAAGAACTGCAACAGTATCATTTGTGCGACTCGGCGGAGAAAATCCCGGCTTTGCAGGACGTGCTTGCCCTTGTGGATGGAAAAGTGCCGCTGATCGTTGAAATCAAATCAGAATCAACCGATCTGTCCTCCTGCGAGGTGATCGACCGGATGCTCCGGGAATACAAAGGGGCTTACTGTATTGAGTCCTTTAATCCGCTGGTACTGTGGTGGTACAGATGTCATCACAAGGAGGTTGTGAGAGGACAGCTTTCCTCCAACTTTGCCAAGGACGGAAATTTCCGGGGACCGTTGTATTTCGTGATTCAGCATCTGCTATTAAACTTTCTGGCAAAGCCGGATTTTATTGCCTATAACCATAAGTTCTACAAAGAGACGGGAAGAAGACTCTGCCATGGACTGTACCGGCTTCCGGCAGCTGCATGGACGATCCGGAGTCAGCAGGATCTGGAAGCGATGCAGGGACACTTCGAGGTGTTTATCTTTGACAGTTTTTATCCAAAACAAGAGAAATAAGATATTTTAACCAAAAATAGATCATAATTTGCATTTTCTTTGTACACATTTATTGAAAACCTAGTGCTAAATTTATCCTGCTGTGATAAAATTATAGTAACTATTCAAAATGTCATATAAAATTGTTGTTCTGTATGAATGCAAGTATTTACAAAAAGCAAATTTGCATAGTTCTGAATAGTTACAAATTATATAGAAACACGAAGACATGCCGTGGAGGAGGCAGTTGACAGGGTAAAAGGAGACAAACTATGACAAAATGGGTGTACTTATTTGAGGAAGGCAACGCGGATATGCGCAACCTTCTGGGAGGCAAGGGTGCAAATCTGGCAGAGATGACCAATCTGGGACTTCCAATCCCGCAGGGATTCACTGTGACTACGGAGGCCTGTACGGATTATTACAACAATAACAGGCAGATCGCGCAGGAGATTCAGACACAGATATTTGATGCACTTGCCGGACTGGAGAAGAAGCAGGGAAAGAAATTCGGGGATACGGAGAATCCGCTTCTGGTTTCCGTTCGTTCCGGTGCAAGAGCGTCTATGCCGGGAATGATGGATACAATCCTGAATCTGGGCCTGAATGATGTGGCTGTGGAAGGGTTTGCAAAACGGACGGGCAATCCGAGATTTGCCTATGATTCTTATCGAAGATTTATTCAAATGTTTTCTGATGTTGTCATGGAAATTCCCAAATCCTATTTTGAGAGAATTCTGGACGAGATCAAAGCGGCCAAGGGTGTCAAGTATGACACGGATCTGGCGGCGGAAGATCTCAAGGAGATTATTGTTCGGTTTAAACAAATTTACAGAGATAATAAAGGCGAGGACTTCCCGCAGGAGCCGAAGGAGCAGCTTATGGAGGCTGTCAAGGCGGTGTTCCGCTCCTGGGATAATGAGAGAGCGATCGTCTACAGAAGAATGAACGACATTCCGGGTGACTGGGGAACAGCGGTCAATGTGCAGGCGATGGTATTCGGAAACATGGGAAATACTTCCGGTACCGGCGTTGCTTTTACCAGAAACCCATCGACCGGCGCAAAGGGAATTTACGGAGAGTATCTGATCAACGCACAGGGAGAGGATGTGGTTGCAGGTATCCGTACTCCTCAACCGATCACAAAGCTGGAAGAGGATCTGCCGGAGTGTTACAGGCAGTTTATGGAGATTGCGGCAAAACTGGAAGACCATTACCGCGATATGCAGGATATGGAGTTTACGATCGAGGATGGAAAGCTGTTTTTCCTGCAGACACGAAATGGCAAGAGAACGGCACCCGCAGCAATTCAGATTGCGTGTGATCTGGTAGATGAAGGGAAGATCACACCGCAGGAGGCAGTACTCAGGATCGAGGCGAAATCCTTAGACCAGCTGCTGCACCCAACCTTCGACAGCGAGGCACTCAAGGCAGGACAGGTGATCGGACAGGCGCTTCCGGCATCCCCAGGTGCGGCAGCAGGAAAGGTATACTTTACAGCGCAGGAGGCCAAGGAGGCCCATGAAAAGGGAGAACGTGTTGTACTGGTCCGGCTTGAGACATCTCCGGAGGATATCGAAGGAATGCACGCTGCGGAAGGAATCCTGACCGTACGCGGAGGCATGACATCCCATGCGGCTGTTGTGGCGAGAGGAATGGGAACCGCCTGCGTATCGGGATGCGGAGAAATCGCGATCAATGAGGAAGAAAAGGTCTTTGAACTGGGGAACGAGGTGTTCCATGAGGGAGATTACATATCGTTAGACGGTTCTACCGGAAAGATTTATAAGGGAGATATCAAGACGGTGGAGGCAACCGTGGGCGGCAACTTTGGACGCATCATGGAATGGGCAGACCAGTACCGGAAGCTGCAGGTACGCACGAATGCAGATACACCGGCCGACGCGGCCAATGCAGTGAAGTATGGCGCAGAAGGAATCGGACTTTGCAGAACGGAGCATATGTTCTTTGAGCCGGATCGTATCCCGAAGATCAGACAGATGATTCTGGCAAGAACACAGGAGCAGAGGGAGAAAGCACTGAGTGCTTTGATTCCCTTCCAGAAGGGAGATTTCAAGGCACTTTATGAGGTAATGGAAGGCAGACCGGTGACGATCCGGTTTTTAGATCCGCCGCTTCACGAGTTCGTGCCGACCGATAAGGATGATATCGATGATCTGGCTGTAGAGATGATGATGACGGCAGAAGAAGTACAGGAAATCTGTGACTCCCTGCATGAGTTTAACCCGATGATGGGTCACCGTGGCTGCCGTCTTGCGGTGACCTATCCCGAAATTGCCAGAATGCAGACCAGAGCGGTTATGGAAGCGGCTATTGAGGTACGGCAGGAAAAGGGATATGATATCGTGCCGGAAATCATGATACCATTGGTAGGCGAGAAGAAAGAATTAAAATTTGTCAAAGATATTGTAGTGGAAACAGCAGAGAAGGTGAAGATGGAAAAGGATTCGGATATCCAGTACCATATCGGAACGATGATCGAAATTCCAAGAGCGGCACTGCTGGCGGATGAGATCGCAGAGGAAGCAGAATTCTTCTCCTTTGGAACCAACGATCTGACGCAGATGACATTTGGTTTCTCCCGTGATGATGCAGGCAAATTCCTGGGAGATTACTACAAGAACAAGATATACGAATCCGATCCGTTTGCGAGACTGGATCAGAAAGGTGTCGGACAGCTTGTACGGATGGCGGCAGAGAAAGGCCGCGCTACCAGACCGGATATTAAACTCGGTATCTGCGGCGAGCACGGCGGAGATCCTTCTTCCGTGGAATTCTGCCATAAGGTTGGACTGACCTATGTGTCCTGTTCACCGTACCGTGTGCCGATCGCAAGACTGGCAGCAGCACAGGCTGCGATTGCCAATGCAGGAAAATAGAAGACCGCAAGTATTTTTACTTCACAACGCTGATTGTTACGAGG
>CAKRPS010000055.1 GCA_934385475.1 uncultured Lachnospiraceae bacterium
TACAGTGATGAACACCCTGTCATCATGTACTTCCGGCACACTTACCAGAAACAATGTGCAAAAACGGACAGCTTTGATGCCGGTGGCGTCCGTTACGAGGTCTATCAGCTTCAAAAAACTCCCGAGATGCCATAGCTCCCGGGAGTTTCCTATTATTTCGATGTATAAATTCTTCTGTTGACAAGGGTAAGCCGGTACTCAAAATCTCTCCGGTTCTTCAACGCAATATTTTCCAGAATCAAACCCGCAAAAAATGACTGTACGGCAGCCAGTCCGATAAATCCGCAGACAAACAATGTCGGGAATCTCTGTACCAGTCCGGTTTCCAGATACGCGATCAGGATCGGGATAAACATCAGAACTGCTATGATTCCGAGAATCACGGCACACAATCCGAAAAAGCCAAGTGGTTTGTAGTCGCGATAAAGCTTCATGATCGTGCGAAGGACCTTAAATCCATCTGAGAAAGTATTCAGCTTGGACTCACTGCCTTCCGGCCTGTCCCTGTAATCCACGATCACATTCTCAATCTGCATATTATTGTAGACCGCATGAATCGTCATTTCCGTCTCAATTTCAAATCCCGTGGAAAGAACCGGGAAGGTCTTTACGAATCCGTAGCTGAACGCCCGGAATCCTGTCATGATATCTTTGATCTCACAGTGAAACAGTCTGTTGATGCTGCTGCGCACAATCGTATTTCCAAAATTGTGAAAGGGTCTCTTGTTTTCCGTAAAATAGGTGGAAGAAAGACGATCTCCCACTACCATATCCGCATTGTAGGTAAGCACCTTGTCTGCCATCTCCCGTGCATACTCCATCGGATAGGTGTCATCTCCATCTACCATGATGTAACATTCCGCCTCTATCTCCCGGAACATGCGACGGATTACATTTCCTTTGCCCTGCATATGCTCATAGCGTATCTGTGCTCCTGCCTCTCTTGCAAGCTCCACAGTACGGTCAGTCGAATTATTGTCATATACATAGATCACCGCTTCCGGCAGGGCAGCCTTCGCATCCTTTACCACCTTGGCGATTGTTTTCTCTTCATTATAACAAGGAATCAAAACCGCTATCTTATCCATAACCTCATTCTCTCCAATACAGTAGGCATTCCTGTTTCATGCCTTTTCTATCGATATTACACCTTTCTCTATCATAGCATAGTTCAAAGGATGTTGTCATCCCCATCCTGCTTATTTTCATAGTCTCGCAATGTCAGCCTATTGATCATCCTCTGTGAAATGAAAAGCCTCCTCGTAATAGTACCCGGGCCACGCCAGGATCACCACCACATCAGGCTGGTACTTACGCAGCATCTCTGCGGACATCTCCCGATAGGATTCTACATGAAATTCCCGATATGTCATCAAAAAGTACGGATCAATGGCATATTTATAGGAATCGCTCAACAAAAGCACCTTCAGATCAGATACTGCATCCAGTGACACCAGCTGATTGATATCATTTCGAGAGTAAGCCTGATCGTAGGTGTAACGCTGAGCCGCATTCCTGTTTTCAAAAACCTCTGTCTTTACGAGCGCGTCCTTCAGACTCTGCGTTTTCCCATTCTCGCGATTATGAATATGTGTCTCAAATTTTGGATAGATCAGATCATAATCATCTATCCCGGCAAATGCCTTTCCCGTCCGTTGACCCCGGATTCCCAGATGCCACCCCGGATAGGTCTCTATCTCATACTGCTTCAGATCAAGCAGTTTCCCATCCAGTGCTGTCCCTGTATCTTGCGCCAGTCTCTCCGCTATTTTCCGGTATCCGTAAAATGCTCCCTCGGTTGTCCAGTGATGGTCTGTCTTATAGTACAATTCATATGGGTTCTGCCCATCCTCCCGCATACACTCCCGAAGGTCAAGCGTTCTTACGCCACCCTTCTCCAACCGGCGCAGCATCTCATCTATCGTATCGTTGTGTCCGTCCGTGACCCCTGCCGGAAGCTGTTCGTCCCACTTGGATATTTTATATGCCGGCTGTGCGAACAGAACTTCAATTCCCTGCGCACTGCAATATGCATTGTATCTCAGGATTTCTTCCACATTTGCAGCAATCAATTCTTCGGAAGCCTTCTGCCCGGCCACCTGCGTCAGATATCCATTGTTCAGCTTCACAACCCCGTTCATTTCCCGCTGCCCCGTCAAAAGTCTCACCCATCCGTTGAAATCTATCAGATTGGTCTTCCACGGAAAATTCATAGTATATTCTTCCTGCACATCCACATCACCGTCATCAATCACATAGTTGGATGCCATGATGCCGTATCTTTTATATTGATAATAATTGACATCTGCATAAATCCCGAAAATCAACAGCAGGCTAAACAGCAGAGCTGCATAATGCAGATTGGAATCTATCAGTTTTCTTATGTATTTTTGCATTTTCCTTTACCTTCTTAAAACTGTTGGTACATAAACGGATTATGAAATCCCAGCAGCACAAAAGACAGCCCCCACAGAAAAACAGCCAGATACGCTACAGGCACCACTATTTTGAGCACTCTTTGTCCGGTCAAAGTTTTCTCCAGCTTACTTCTCACAGCTTCTGCTGCCGGCATGGAGAATACGATCCCCAGGAGCAGGTAAACTCCATACTCCCGCAATATTCTGATATCCGTCACATTCGCCCATCCCGTAAATCCGTATACCCCAACCATCCGTGCACAGTAGCGCAGGCCTGCACGCAGACTGGAATGGCTGAACAATACCCAGTTAAAGTTCACCACCAGAAGAGTTACCACTCTCCACACTGCCGCAAGCGGTTTTCCCAGACGCCGTGGTTTGATCAGATATCGTTCCAGCACAAGCATGAAGAAATATACCAGCCCCCATGCCACAAAGGCAAGACCGGTTCCATGCCATATCCCTGTCAGAACCCATACCACCAGCAGGTTCAGGATGTTCCGGCATACAGACCTCCTGGAGCCGCCAAGCGGAATATACACGTAATCCCGGAACCATTCACTCAGCGAAATATGCCATCTACGCCAGAAATCCGTTACACTCTTACAGCAGTAAGGATATTTGAAATTCTCCTTCAGGTGAAATCCCAGCATCTGTGCCAGGCCGATCGCCATATCGGAATATCCCGAAAAGTCAAAAAAGAGCTGCAGGGAGTAGGCTGCCGCACCGATCCATAAGGCTGCAACGCTGGCATCTGCCATATCCGTATTGACTTCGTTCACCAAAAGCGCCAGATTATCCGCAAGAATCGTCTTTTTACAGAACCCGGTCATAAACCGTCTGGCTCCCATCCCGATATCGCTTAAACAGATTCTGTGTCCAAACCCTTCTGCCACGTCCTCATAACGCGCAATGGGACCCATGATCACCTTCGGGAACATCAGGACATAGTCAGCAAACCGGACTGCGTTTTTCTCTGCCCGGCATTTTCCAAGGTACACATCTGCCAGATAGGAGATCAGCGTAAATGTAAAAAAGGACTGCCCTGTCAGCAGACCCTGCCCTCCTAACCTGAATTTGAAAAAGAGAAGCAAAAGAACATCGCCAAGAACACCCACCGCCAGCAGACATCCGGAACAACGTACTTTTCCTTTCTGTCTGCCTCTCGAAATCCCAAGTGCTGCCAGATAATTACCGATCAGCAAAATCCCTGCTACCCAGATTCCGGCAGGTTCATTCACATAATAAAACCATGCGCTGAAGATCAGCAGTACATACATCCGATAAGGCGGTCTTACCAGATAGTAAATCACCAGAAATATCGGTAGTGCTCCAAATAAAAACGGTATTGTCGACAGCGACATCCTCTTTTCTCCTTTGTCTTATCGTCTCTCAGAATCCCTGATAAATGAACTCCGATGCACTGTATCCCGGCCCATAACATCCCAGTAGAATCACATAAAAGAGCAGTGCATACCAGATAATCCAGCGAACCGGCAACGCCTTCGCCGCAATCCATTCCCGCACCGAACCCTTCTGTTGAAGCCACGATACCAGCCACAACAATAGCAGGGACAGCACCGCAATCAACAGTTCAAGCGGCTCCAATCCCAGATTCAGAAGTTCTCCATTCCACAGAATCTGTGGATTCCAGACACTGACAGACTCTCTGAGCATCCAAAAGGCATCTCCAACCGATGCCGCCCGGAAAAAGAGATCTCCGATACATACCAGGAAAAAGGTTCTGATCATCCTCACCACTGCAACCATGCGCCCCTCTGCATTCACGTGCAGACGATCCATGGCCTTCTGACAGGGTGGTGCCAGAAGTTCTTCCAGCACAATGTAGCACCAGTGCAGCAAACCGGAACCAATGACATATTTCCAGTCGCCACCATGCCACACACCGACTGTAAACCACAGGATAAACATAGCCACAAAGGTTGTGTACTGCTTTCCTTTTTTCTTGCCGAATTTCTGTTTCCATTTCTTATTCAGACTGGTAAACGCCTTCGTGCGAAGCACCGGATAAAAGACATATTCCTTCATCCACACGCCCAGTGTGATATGCCATCTGCGCCAGTATTCCGAAATGCTCTTTGCAAAAAAAGGTGTCTCGAAATTCTCCGGCAAAACAATCCCAAAGCACTCCGAGATACCGAGCACAATATCCATAGCCCCCGAAAAATCGGTATACAGCTGGAATGCATAACAGGCCGTGGCAATCCAGATATAGGCTCCCGGATAGTCCGTATATTGTCCATACACCGTATCCACCAGCTTACCGAGACGCTCCGCTATCACCAGCTTCTTGAAAAAACCCCAGAGGATCCGCTGCATTCCCCTCGTCACCGTCTTATAGCAGAAAGAATGCGGCTCAAAAAACTGCTGCCCATGCTCCCGGTATTTCAGGATCGGTCCCGACAGGATCACCGGGAAATACATTCCGTAAAGGGCGAGCTTTCCGAAATTTCTCTGTGGCACGGCAATTCCATTGTACACATCGATCACATAGCCAAGCAGGGAAAACGTATAGAACGATACCCCCAGCGGAACCAGAAAGTCAACACTCTTGATCAACGTATCCGAGCTTCCAAACAGATGTGCAATCCCGTCGATCGTATAAATACCGAAATTGACATACTTTAAGACTACCAGTACCAGAAGGTTCGCTGCTATCGTCAGCCAGAGAACAGTTCTTCTGCGTCCCGTCTGTTCCTCCGGCACCTTTTCCAGAAACCGGATCCCCAGATAGCATACCGAAACAGAAAAGACCGGATAAAGGATCAGAAACCCATTGCCTGAGAGCAGATAGTATGCCACACTGCACAGAAGCAGGAAGCCCCACTGAAGCTTCCCGGGAATGACATAATACACCAGCAGCATAGCTGCGAACATACATAAAAAAGAAAAAGAAGTAATGCTCATTCTTAATTTAATCCTCTCACATGTGAAAAAGCTTTCCTATATGCATTTTTCACACTATTTTACCACAAAAGCCCGCGGAACGAAACCTTCTGCTCCCGTACCCTGTCCGCGCCTGCTGCCGCAAAGCAGAAATACAGAGGCAGTGCCAGATAAAAGGGATACAGATACCGGAAATTGCTGACCGGCCCCAAAATAAAAGTCAAAAACAGCCCTGCCAACACTCCGAGAACCAGAACGTTTTCCCTTCTCCTGTCACATATCGTCAGATAGATACACACAAGCAGACTTCCAAAAGGAAATGCCAGTGAGAAGAAATATCCCAGAACCGGCAAATTCATAATCGTCAGCTCATGTGCTGCAACCTTCTCATAAAAGGCATGTATCTTCGGTAAATATCCGGCATTCTCCACGGGATAGATCTCCTTTTCCTGCGTGTCTGTCTCGATATAGGCACGCATCGAATACCTGTCCGGAATCTCCGCACCCGGATACCAGTAATCTACATTCAAGTCCAAAAACAGGCACAGGCACTGCACCGGAGCTTTCCTAAGGACAGAAAAATACGTATTCCAGAAGGTTCTGCTATCCTCCTCATATCGTTCATTGTCAAAGGTGCTCTTGACATAATCGGCAAAATGCCGGTTGAACGAATCTGCATCCGGCATATAGGAAAGGATCATCTCTTTTTCCTCCTGATCCAGAAGTTCCGGACTATTCACATAAATTCCGGCAAGCTGTACCATCACCGCCGGAAATGCCTCACACTTCTCACCTTCTACAACTCCCACCAGCGGAAACACAAGCTTCATGATCAGACAGTACGTCAGAATTATTCCAAACAGGACAGCCTTTATTTTATGTGAATACCGCAGGATAAAAGCCATCACAAACACCAGGATCACCACATAGATCATATTGTTGCGAAAAAGGCTGCTCAGCAGACCCGCTGCAAACAGGCCGGACAGATTCCCTTTCTTTTCCTGCACTGCCGCCTCATACAGCATCAGGATAAACAACACCAAAAAACAGCCAAACAGCACATCCTTGGTCAGGCTGAAAGACATGACAGACAGCATCGGCACAAGCAGATAATACAGGCTTGCAAGCACTGCCGCACCCGCACGGGCCGTTACTCTGTAAATCTCATATACCACCAGGACACTGACCGCTGTAACCACCAGTATTTCCCCGATACTGTAAATTACCAGTCCCGCAGTTCCGCCCCCGGCAAGCCGTGCCCCCAGGCGGAGACAGATCCCCCACAAAACCGTATGGAGCACCGGGTGATGTGTGTTCAGCAGATCCCGTCCAAACGCCTGATAGGTCTGTGGCGGTGCATCATAGGCAAACGTGCCCGGATAATAGGAGACATAACAGATTACATACACTGCGATAAGGAGCAGCCAGAGAAGCAGATAGGTTCTTTTGTGAGAAAAGAACTTTTCTCCCCCTTCCGGCCGCTGACAGTTCCCGGCCTTCCGGACAAGCGCATGAAGCAGGCGAAATAGTCCTGCCGCCAGAATGCTCCCTGCCAGAAACAGCAGGAAATATTGTAACGGGCTGCTCTGTATGCCCCTAAAATCCGTTGTCTCATAGATTGTCCTGCCAAGGCAGTACACTGCGGAGGCAAAGCTTCCACAGCAAAGCTCCGTCAGATATTTTTTCTTTTTCATAACCATCCCCCAAATACCGGCAAACCGGCATTTTCACGCAAATATACACATACAGAATATTACACGGTTTCCCCACGAATGGCAACGAAAAACCTATGCGCTTTTCCAGAATTGTGGTAGAATTGTGATACATCAAAGCAGGATTGCTGTGCAAAGGAGTTTTGTCATGTTATTTAATTCCATAACATTTGCCATATTTATACCGATTGTTTTCCTATTATATTATGCGCTTCCGCACAAATACCGCTGGGTCTTTTTGCTGCTGGCAAGCTATGTGTTCTACATGAATCTACACGTAGGCTACGGACTTCTTCTGTTCCTGTCCACGATCCTGACTTACACTCTGGCCCTGCGTCTGGAGCAGGCCGGTTCTGACAGGGCGAAAAAGCAATGTTTGCTCTGGGGAATCCTGCCGTTAGTTCTGATCCTGCTATTTTATAAGACAGCCAATCCCATCATCAGCCTGATCAATACCAGAATCCACGAGGGCGGTCTGTCATTGCAGCCGATCACGCTTTCCATTCTGCTCCCGGCCGGTGTATCCTTTTATTTTTTCCAGTCCATGGGCTACCTGATCGATGTGTACAAGGGCAAAATCCATGCAGAAAAGCATTTCGGCTACTATGCACTTTTTGTATCCTTCTTTCCACAGCTTCTGGCAGGTCCTATCGGCAGGGCAGACAGTCTGCTCCCTCAATATAAAAAGGAGCACCCTTTTTGTTATGAAAGTGTAACCTATGGCTTGAAACAGATGGCATGGGGCTATTTCAAAAAGCTGGTCATCGCCGATGTCTTTGCCACGGTAGTCAATAAAATATACGATAACTGTCAGGCCTATGTCGGTCTGGTCTTTATCATTGCCACGGTGATGTTCGCCATCGAAATCTACTGTGATTTCTCAGGATATTCCGACATTGCGATCGGCTGTGCAAGACTGTTCGGCATAGAACTGATGACAAACTTCAAAAGTCCGTACTTTTCTTTCAGCATCAAAGAATTCTGGAGCAGATGGCACATTTCCCTGTCCACATGGTTCCGGGACTATGTTTATATTCCGCTCGGCGGCAACCGCGTCGGCAGATTCCGGCATTGTCTGAATCTGTTGATCACCTTTCTGGTCAGCGGTTTCTGGCATGGCAGCACTCTCACCTACCTTATCTGGGGCGGCCTGCATGGACTGCTGCAGATTCTGGAAACCTTTTTGTACCCGAAAGAGAAACACGGTGTCCGGATTTTCCACAAGAAGCACTGGTGGCAGCTTCCTGTTACCTTTCTGCTCCTTTGCTTTACCTGGATCTTTTTCCGCGCCAACACGATTCAGGATGCGTTGTGGATCCTCTCCAGACTGTTCTGGGACGCTTCCAGGCCCCTGAATTATCTGAAAACGGCTGCCATCTGTCTGGATGTGCCCTACGCCTCCATGTTTGGCATGCTTCTGGCTGTTGTAGTCCTTGGGATCTATGATTATATCTCTCTGAAAAAAGATGTGATCCTGCTGCTTTCCAAACAGCATTTTCTGATCCGCTGGGTTGTATATGTCCTGCTTTTGACTGTTATTGTCCTGTTTTCCAACAAGGGGATCGCCACAGAATTTATCTACTTCCAGTTCTGACCGTACGATCACCTGAATTTACAGAAATGAGGTTTTCCTATGTATAAATTACTTATCAAGTGCATTTGTTTTCCGGCTGCTGCCATGCTTATCATCTTTCTTCTCAACATTCCCTATCAGAAGATTGACGATGCCAAATATCTGGATCTGCAAAAATATGATATGCTCGGCAACCAGATCAACGATATTCAGATTGCCAACATCGGAAGCTCCCATGGCGCTTACGATTTCAACTACAGTGATCTGGAATACCGTGGTTTCCGTTGCTTTAACTATGCCAACGTCAGCCAGACCTATAACTATGATTACGCTATTTTAAAGGAATACGGCGGCTATATGGCCCCCGGCAGCGTCCTGTTCATCCCGGTTTCGTATTTCTCCTTCAACAACGAGGTGACTACCGACAGCGAAGCGCAGGCACTCAGTGTGAAATACTACCACTGCCTGTCTCCCAAAAACATGCCGGACTATGATCTCTTTACGGACATTGTAACCACGAGACTTCCGATCCTTTCCGCCGGCGAAGACATTCTGGAATTGTTTCCCCAGCTGTCTCTTACCGTATATGCCGCTGATACCGGCGACGACGTGGCCGAATTCCAGCGCCGTGCCGAAGAGCGCTACAATCGCCACTTTGCCAATAAAGAACAGTATTTTCTTCCGGAACGGGAACAGGAATTGCGGGATATCATCCGCTATTGTCAGGAAAGAGAAATTGCACCGGTTCTCATCACCACTCCCTTCTCCAAATACTACCGGGATCTGGTGTCCGATGAATTTCTCTCAGAATTTTCAGATAAGGTGAATACCATCGCCTCCGACATGGGCGTTTCCTATTATGATTATTCCTACGATGACCGTTTTCGCGGTAATCTGGACTATTTCTCCGACTCTGACCACCTCAACGAAGAGGGAGCCGCATACTTTGTAAGAATTTTGGAATCCGAGGTGACAGAACTGTATGTCATCGCAAGAAATTTTCAATAGCTATGACTTCAGAATGCTGTCAAGCTTCATGACAGCCTCATATTCTATCTTACGGCCATCCGTCAGATAGAATTCTTCTGCTGCCTCTTTGCCGACCTCCTGTGTCACTTCCTCCGGGAGCATCAGTCCCGGATGGAACAGGATCTCTAACGTTCTGCCATCCTTCTGTGCCTTTCCTGACACCTTCTTATAAAGCTTCTCAATCCGGTCGAAATCCATCCGGCCGCTCATGATAAGTCCCCACAGATACATCTGCTCCAGACCCATCCGGGTACAATAACGATCCACTTTATGCGAATACAGGGAAAGAAGCCTGTTCTTTACAAAGTTGATCGGTCGATAAGAGCTCCAAAGAGAAAGTTCCGATACAAAGGCTCCAAATACTTCCTTGGAATTGCGGATATACTCTAACGAATAGCCTTCCTCCGCAACCACCTCCGTGACAGCCTCCCAGACCACCGGGATCATGTGGGCATGTTGGTGGGAGTCGATACGGAGCCCTTTTTGCCCGCAAGGAATGTTATGCTTTTGCGCTATTTCCATACAGCGCTTCACCACTTCCTGCACCCTTTCTATCTGGGCCTTAATTTCCCGTTTCAACTGTCTCTTTGCCTCAGTACGTTTCCACGGAAGATAAGAAAGCTTAAACAGGCCTCCCCAGGACAGACCCGTGAGATCACTTCCATCTCTCACCAAAAGAGGAGTCTCCCCCTTCCCCGCCAGACTGCGTCCCTCTACGAAGTCCAGATGTACAGACAGTAGCGGCAGAAATGGCATATCCGGTATCTCGTTGTACAACATTTCCATACATTTCTCAAAACACGAAGTGTTTGGCACAATGCTGATGCTGTGCAGTTTTCCTGCCTTCATGCACGCCAGCATATCCTTCGAGGTATTTTCCGTCAGGGCATAATCATCCGCATGGATATCTATCTTCATTCTCTACTGATCCTTTCGTTCGTCCGCATCTTCTCTCCACACGAACGTGTCAATAATATATCTCGGTCTGTGTTTGGTCTCCATATAAATCTTGCCGATATACTCGCCGATGATCCCCAGTGAGAGCAGCGTTACACCGCCGATCAGAAGCGAGACAATCAGCGTTGTCGTATAGCCCGGTACATTGTTGCCATTTACCCAGTCCACAAGACTGATCACGCACATGACAAGGCTGAACACAAAAACCAGAAAACCAAGTCCGCTGATCATCCGAAGCGGTCTGACGCTCATGGAAGTAATTCCATCCATGGCAAGTGTCATCATCTTATTTAACGTATATTTGGAATGTCCGGCCTCTCTCGCCTTGACATCAAAATAGACCACATCAGAAGGAAATCCCATCGTCGGGATAAGTCCACGCAGAAACAGGTTGGTCTCCCCATATTCCGAAAGTGCATCCAGCGCCCTCTTGGACATAAGACGGTAGTCTGCATGGTTGGTGATCACGTTGCTCCCGAGCAGATGCATCAGCTTATAGTAAGCCGTAGCCGTCCACTTCTTAAAGGCACCGTCGGAATGTCTGTCATTCCGGACACCGTACACGACATCACTGCCTTTCATATAGCAATCCAGAAATTTGTCAAGCGCCTCAATATCCTGCTGCAGGTCCGCATCGATCGTCACCACTGCATCCGCATACTTGCGCGCCATCATCATTCCTGACAAAATAGCACTCTGATGGCCATAATTACCGTTCAGGCTCACGACACAGTACAGGGAATCCTTCGCTGCAATCTCATGTAAAAGCCACAGAGTACGGTCCTTGCTTCCATCATTGACAAACATGACCTTGCTTCCCGGAAGGATCTTTCCTTCTTTCTGCAGTCTTCGCAGCTTCTCGCCCATCACGCTCGCCGATTTCTCTACAACCTCTTCCTCGTTATAACAGGGCACTACCAGATACAACACCGGTACCTTTCTGCTGTGTTCCACTTCCTGTACTGCCTGCGTATTCTCTTCCATGTACTCTTCTCTGTCTCCCATCTTTATACCTTGTAATACTCCCGGTACCACTCCACAAACCTGGTAAGTCCGGTCTCGATCGTGGTATCCGGTTTGAAATCAAAATCGCGCATCAGATCACTGACGTCCGCATACGTTCTGTATACATCTCCCGGCTGCATCGGAAGGAACTCCTTCTTTGCTTCCTTTCCGAGACACTTCTCCAGTGTACTGATGAAATCCATCAGCTTCTCCGGGCTGTTGTTGCCGATATTGTAGAGCTTGTAGTAAGCTCCCTTGGCATTTTTTGCAGGCGGATTGCACAAAATACACTCAATCCCCTTCACGATATCATCAATATACGTAAAATCACGGTACATATCACCGTTGTTGTAAATCTGGATCGGTTCTCCTGCCATGATTTTCTTTGTGAACTTATAATATGCCATATCCGGGCGTCCAAACGGGCCATACACGGTGAAGAAACGAAGTCCTGTCGCCGGAATGGCATACAGCTTACTGTAGACATGCGCCATCAACTCGTTTGACTTCTTGGTCGCCGCATACAGGCTCACCGGCTCATCGACCTTGTCCTCGGTGGAAAAAGGCACTTTGTCATTTCCGCCATAAACTGAACTGGAAGATGCGTACACAAGATGTTCTACCGGGAAATACCTGCATCCCTCCAGAATATGGAAAAATCCCATCATATTGGACTGCATATACGCTTCCGGATTGTCAATACTGTAGCGTACACCGGCCTGTGCACCGAGATTGACCACAATCTGCGGATGATATTCCTGAAAAAGCCGGAAAACATCTGCATTATCAGACAAATCTCCCTTCACAAAGGTATACTTTTCATATTTCTCCAGAATCGCAAGTCTGGCTTCCTTCAGACTCACCTCATAGTAATCATTCAGGTTATCAAAACCGATTACCTTTGCTCCCTTTTCCAGCAGGCTCCTGGACAGGTGAAAACCGATAAATCCGGCCCCTCCTGTTATCAGATATGTTTTGGTCACATCCAGTTGTTTCATGTTCTGTCCTCTGTTTTCTAAATTTATCGTAACCATCCCCACCAGCGAGACTATCTTCCTATGCTGTAATATTCCACGCCTGCGTCCTTCATATCCTGTGGCTTATAAATATTTCGTCCATCATAAACAAGCGGAATCCGCATCAGTTTTTTAAACTGCTCTGCAGGTATCGCCTTGATTTCCTTCCACTCCGTAAAGATAAAGCAGATATTGGCACCTTCCAGCGTCTGCTCAGGCTCTTTCACATAGCGGATGCTTCCCTTCCCAATCGTTCCTTCCGGGAAACGCTTTCTAAAATTCTCCTCTGCGACCGGATCATAGGCAATAATCTCTGCGCCGTTATCCAGAAGAAGCTGTACATTGTCAAGAGACGGAGCCTCCCGCAGGTCGTCCGTTCCGGGCTTAAATGCCAGTCCAAGCACCGCAACCTTCAATCCCTGGAAGGTAATCATCCGCTGACAGGCTTTCTCATACAATCTGGTCTTCTGTCTCGCGTTGACGTCCACCGCTGCTTCCACGGTCTTGAGCTGATAGCCGTTCTGCCTTGCCAGATATTTTAATGCCTTCGTATCCTTCGGGAAGCAGCTTCCGCCGTAGCCGATTCCGGCCTTCAGGAAGTTTGCCCCGAT
>CAKRPS010000056.1 GCA_934385475.1 uncultured Lachnospiraceae bacterium
CCAGTTAACAATCATTATTCTATGGGTGGCACTCATTTTTTGCAAACCGGTTATTTGTTACTTAACAGGAATGCTCCTTTTAGAATATTTTATTTCTTTTGTTATTATTATAATACACCAATAGACTATATATGTAGTTTACGTTATCTATTGCTAATAGCGTATTTCCATAATCGATTACTGCAATAAGTATTTCTAAGTCAGCAACCACCAGTTCAACTGGTGGTTTGCTATAAGCCCTCCAAAGGGCTATGTTACTGCTCGCCCCAAAGGGCGGTGTCACAAGCATTTTTACTGGTCCGCTATAAAGCGGTACTTCTTGAATCTTCTTTTCTCGATTCTTCTGCTTGTTCTTTTATATACTTCTGTACTGCCTCGTCTGTGATATTACCGATTGTTTCTACATAATATCCTCTTGCCCAAAATGCTTTATCCCACTTGCTCTGCAGCTCTGGGTGACGATCGTATAGCATTAGGGTGCTTTTACCTTTTAAATATCCCATAAAATCTGAGACACTTAATTTCGGTGGTATTGCAACACTTAAATGCACATGATCTACACAAACTGCTCCTGCAATTATTTCTACATTTTTATATTTGCACAGCGTATTTAAAATTTCACGTACATCCTCTCTTACCTTCCCATACAATACCTTTTTCCGATATTTTGGAATGAAAACGATGTGATATTGGCATTTCCATCTAGTGTGTGATATGCTTTTATTGTCCACTTGGACCACCTCCTGTGTTGAGTTTGGCTTGCGACACCATTCTCAATATACCACAGGAGGTTTTTCTTTTTTATCCTCACCGTTTCCAACTATTCCATTCTCCCCAGCATAGCTGGGGGATTAGACTTTTCATTAATGCAATATCTTCATTTATTGCCATATTACAATGTGCTATTGCCGCAATAGCAAACACTCTCAGCTACGCGGGTATGGCTTTGGGGCAATATTCCAGTTTCCTGGAAATCCATTTCATTTTGGAACGGTATTCCAGTTTTATGGAAATCTGTTTCATTTCGGAATGATATTCCAGTTTTATGGAAATCCGTTCCATTTTGGAATGGTTTTCCAGTTTTATGGAAATCTATTTCACTTTGAAATGATATTCCAGTTTTATGGAAATCTATTTCACTTTGAAATGATATTCCAGTTTTATGGAAATCCGTTCCATTTTGGAATGGTTTTCCAGTTTTATGGAAATCTGTTTCATTTTGGAATGGTTTTCCAGTTTTATGGAAATCTGTTTCATTTTGGAATGATATTCCAGTTTTATGGAAATCCGTTTCATTTTGAAATGATATTCCAGTTTTATGGAAATCCGTTCCATTTTAGAATGATATTCCACTTTCCTGGAAATCCATTTCATTTTGGAACGGTATTCCAGTTTTATGGAAATCTGTTTCATTTTGGAATAATATTCGACTTTTATGGAAATCTGTTTCATTTCGGAATGATATTCCAGTTTTATGGAAATCCGTTCCATTTTGGAATGATATTCCACTTTTATGGAAATCTATTTCACTAAAATACAGAAGGTTTGTCCTAAATACTCTTTCTTATGAAGTCACCAGCTTCCGCTTCTGCAACAAATCGATCCACCATGGCGAGATACTCTGCATTATTCTTTGCCTTCATGATCTCATTGTATTCTCTCTCCGACATCATCACAATGTTTTCGTTATTTGGTCTTGAAATGGCCTGCGTTTCGCCATGGAATACTTTATCACACAGACTCTCGAAGTTATCTCTGAAATCCTTGCTTTTGACAGTCAACATGTTTATCACTCCTCTTCTTCTATGCAAAATAAGTGCGTTTCCTGGAATATCTTATCACAGTGAGAAGGATTTCCATAAAACGCACTTATTAAGAACTTGCTAAAATTTCTCCCCAAAAACAGCATATCCATCAAAAAGTAGCGCTTTGGTAGCGGAGGATGGCGTATACTGGGATCTGTAAAAGGGGACAGATTCGGGAGTGACCAAGATACAATGGCCACTCCCGAATCTAATTATTAGGCATTTTAACAGAGTTTGTTCCCAGCATCACCCCAACAGGCTGTAAAATTCACTCCGCAGACTGCTGTCCTGCCGGAACTGTCCACGGATAGTTGCTGTACGGGTCTTAGCCGCATTTTTTCTGATGCCACGGGCCGTCATACAACTGTGTTCTCCCTCGATGACCACGATCACATCTTCCGTTCCGGTTACAAGCTGCATGATTTCCGCAATATCCGCCCCAAGTCTTTCCTGAAGCTGCAGCCGTTTGGCTGCCATATCGCAGATGCGGGCAATTTTGGAAAGTCCTATCACTTTTTCTTTCGGAATATATCCGACATGCACCCGCATGTTGTACATCAATGCCATATGATGCTCGCAGTAGGAAAAGACCTCTATATCCTTTACCACGACCATATCCCGGTTGTCCGATATCTCAAAGCACTTTGAAAACATCTCGGCAATCTCTTCATTGGAATAGCGCATCCCTTCAAAAACCTCAGCATACATATTCGCTACCCTCACGGGTGTCTCGCGTAAGCCTTCGCTCTCAACGTCTGCCCCGATCTCACCAAGCAGTTCTCTTATCAGCGCCGCTATCTTCTCTTTATCAAACTCTTTTTTCAAGGCAAAATGCCCCCTTCATATAGGTTTATCCGTGCAGTCATCCCCCGTCATGCACTATACGGATTCAAAATATCTTTGGTATTTACCGTCATCCGCATCAAAGAAACAGAATCCGATCAGACCTCTGCCGGTGTGGGCACCGATCGCACAGCCTACCGTTCCGACCAGCACCTCTCCCGGATGGATCTCCTGCTCAATCATGGAAAGCATGAAGTCTCTGCTTTCTTTGTCTTCTCCGTGACAGAGCGCAACAGCTGCTCCTTCCATCACAGAACTGTTCTCTTTTGCATATTCCACAAGATATTTTAAGGACTTCTTTCGTCCTCTCACAGTTTTGATCACTGCAAGTGCACCGTTTCCATCCACGATCAGGATCGGCTTCATATCCAGTGTCTCCGCCAGTGTTCCCTTGAACCTTGTAAGTCTTCCACCTTTGATCAGATACGCGAGCGTGTGCACCGTAAAGACGTGATGTACGTGCGTGATATAATAATCAGCCGCTTCGATCAGTTTCTCTTTGGAAGCACCATGCTCCAGCATTGTCACCAGCTTGCTCACTACCAGTCCAAATCCGATCGATGCGCACTTGGAATCGATGATCGTAAGATCAAACTCCGGGTATTCCTCCAGCAACGTCTCCTTTGCAATATTCGCTGCATTGAAGGTTCCGGCAATTCCGGTAGAAAAACAGAGATAAATTACGGAGTCTCCTGCCTTTGCATAGGGCAGAAATGCGTCTGTAAACATGGCCGGATTGATATGATAGGTTTTTACATCCCTCTTGATATCATCCAATATATTATAAAATTCTTCCGTCTGGATCGTTTTCCCATCCAGATAATCCACTTCGTCGATAACAACCGGAGTGGGAATCACATGCAGTTTGTGTTTCTCGATATAGTCCTTCGGCAGATCACTCGCCGAATCTGTTATGATGCGTAACATTCCGCGTGTACCTTATCCTTTCTTTAGACAATGTCGTTCTGTGTCACTCTTTACTCATCTGGTCTAACAGACCAATCTTGATATCATACAGCTTTTTGGACAGATCCACATACACCTTATGCGGATTGACAAGTCTTCTCGACTCATCCCACAGTGTCTCCTGTTCCTCCTTGCAATATGCCTGGATCTCCATGACCTTTGGCGATGTATAACAGCATTTTCCATTTTGGAACACCGGCACCATCAGCTCACGCAGGCGGTATGTTCCGGCTTCCAGCTTTGTCTTTTTCCATGGTTCATTCGGATCAAACAGCAGCAGCGGCTCGTCCTCACAAAACGTCTCATCCACCAGACAGATCAGATCTGCCTTGATCTTTCCACTGTCCTTGTCGTAAATCCTGTATACCGTCTTATTTCCGGGGTTTGTCACCTTCTCTGTATTTTCAGAAAGCTTGATCTTCGGAATAAAGCTGCCATCCTTGCCCCGAATGGCTGCAAGCTTGTAGACTCCTCCAAATGCCGGACAATCCTTAGACGTGATAAGATGGGTACCGACACCCCATGAAGTGATAGCTGCCCCCTGCTCCTTCAGGCTCTGTATCAGAAATTCATCCAGATCGTTCGATGCCGAGATCACTGCGTCGGTAAAGCCTGCCTCGTCCAACATTTTACGTGCCTTTTTGGACAGGTAAGCCAGATCTCCGCTATCCAGCCGGATTCCATAGAAAGTAAGCGGCACTCCCGCCTCCCGCATCTCCCGGAAAACGCGGATCGCATTGGGAACTCCCGATTTCAGTGTATCATAAGTATCTACCAGCAAAATACAGGCAGACGGATACATATCTGCATATGCCTTAAAAGCCGTGTATTCATCCGGAAAACTCATGATCCAGCTATGGGCATGCGTGCCTTTTACCGGAACGTCGAAAAGCTGTCCGCACAACACATTGGAGGTTCCGATACAGCCACCGATCACCGCTGCCCTTGCACCATAGGTTCCCGCATCCGGTCCCTGTGCCCTGCGCAGTCCAAATTCCATAATTCCGTCACCCTGCGCTGCATAACAGACCCTCGCCGCCTTTGTCGCAATCAGGCTCTGATGATTCACAATATTCAGAATCGCTGTCTCCACAAGCTGTGCCTGCATGATCGGTGCGATCACCTTCACAAGAGGCTCCCTGGGAAACACTACCGTTCCTTCCGGTATTGCATAGATATCGCCTGTAAATCGAAAATCGCGCAGATAATCCAAAAAGTCTTCTTCAAAGATTCCCAGCCCTGCCAGATAGTCGATATCTTCTTTTTCAAAATGAAGTTCCTCAATGTAGTGGATCAGCTGTTCCAGTCCGGCCGCTATCGCAAAGCCTCCATCACAAGGATTGTTGCGATAAAAGGCATCAAATATCACCGTTTCATTCTGATCCTTGTTTTTGAAATAACCCTGCATCATTGTGAGTTCATACAGATCTGTAAGCAGTGTCAGATTTTGTCGATCCATGGTCATATCCTTTCCCTTTTTATTTTCAAGAACATAACCAGTGTAACACATCTTCTCCAACAACTAAAGTTTCTTATCTACTTTCTTATGAGCGCAGATCTGTCAGCAGCAGTTCAGCAAGATATTCTGATGCTTTATAGATCACCTGTGTGTCCACCCGGAACGCAGGATGATGAATCGGATGTCCCACTCCGATGCCGATTTTCACATAACAGCCGGGCACTTCCCGTTTTCTCGTATCCAGATCCGTATAGAAAGCAAAATCGTCACCGCCCATAGAACTTTCCTCCGGAACGGTTTCCATGCCAAGTCTGTGCGCCACCTCTTCACATACCGCCGCCATCTGCGCATTGTTATATACGGCTGGCGGTCCCGGTACCCATTCTACCTCTGCCTTTGCACCATAGGCGGCTGCCGTCTGTACGGCGATCTCCGATACTCTTTTTTCAAACAAAACCCGATCCTCACGGTTCATGGTCCGGACAGTTCCCTCCAGCCATGCCTCCACGGGTATCACATTCCACGTATTTCCGGCTTCTATCCTTGTCACACTCAGGAGCGCAGGATGAAACGCATTGATATTCCTGCTCACAACAGTCTGTAGTGCCTGTACTGTTGCTGCCGCCGTCACGATCGGATCAATCCCATCATCCGGGTGCGCTCCATGGCAGCCAACTCCGGTAATTTTGATTACAAACCGGTCAACGGCTGCCGCCACATAGCCCTCCCGGATACCGATCACGTTGACCTCATTTGTCGGATCAGCATGAAATCCCCAGATATGCGGAATATCTTCCATCACACCGGTTTCCAGCATTTTCAGGGCCCCGTGCGACTCTTCTTCTCCCGGCTGAAAAAGAAATTTCACCGTTCCACAAAACTTCTCTCTCTGCTGCTGTAATAAAATCGCTGCCCCAGTTCCGGCCGTGATATGCAGATCGTGTCCGCAGGCGTGCATCCTTCCCGGATTCTCCGAACGATAGGATACCTCTGCCTTTTCCTCTATCGGAAGTGCATCAATATCGCATCGAAGCGCCGTAATTTTAGCCGGTTTTCCATCTTCCGCTTCCCCGGCTGTTCCCTGTACTACCGCGATCAGTCCTGTCTCCAGACTGCTCTGTTCCACAGCTATCCCTTCTGCCGCCAGAATCTCCTTCAGCTTTTCTGTGGTCTGCTTTTCCTCATAAGCAAGCTCCGGATGCCTGTGAAACCATTTAAACTGTTCTATCAGATATTCTTCCAATTCCTGTTGTGTTCTCATCACACTGCTCCTCAATCTGTCGTTTCTTATTTTCCTCCGTTTGGATCAAGTGCATCCCTCAGGGCATCTCCGATAAAGTTGATCGCCATAACAAGAATCACGATGACCAGTCCCGGCGGAATCCAGAGCCATGGCTGCGAAGTCAGCACTGTCAGTGACTGCGCCCCATTCAGCATATTTCCGAGACTCGCTGTAGGTGGCTGCACTCCCTGCCCCAGAAAGCTGAGCGCTGCCTCATCCAGCATGGAGATTGCCAGAACCGAAGTCGCATAGACCAGGATCGGTGCCACCGTGTTGGGCAGGATCTCTGAAAAAAGGATATGTCGAAGCGGCATCCCTGCCACAATATTTCCTTTGACAAAATTTGTCTCCCGCAGATTAAGCACATTTCCACGCACCAGCCTGGCAATTCCCGGCCAGTCCACAAAGCCCAGGATCAGGATAATGTTCCACATTCCCGGTTTGAAGATGGCAGCCGCCACAAGCACCAGCAAAATATACGGAAATGACATCACCATATCCGTAAAACGCATGATGATCATGTCTGCCACGCCGCCAAAATACCCTGCGATCAGGCCAAGCAATACCCCGATCACCGTAGAGATGATCGTCGCCATGGCACCCACTAACAGCGATATTCTGGTCGCATACAGAAGTCTGCTGAGCACATCCCGGCCGATCTGATCCGTGCCAAGCCAGAACTGTGCTGACGGTGCTCCGTTAAACGGCCCCGCAAGCTCATTCGGATCATAGGGGGCAATGACAGGTGCCAGAAGCGCCGCTCCCACAATAATGATCAATACGACAAGGCTTACCGCTGCAAGATGATGTTTCCGGAAACGACGCCACACAGTCTGTAGATATTTTTCGTTGCTGAGGTCTATCCTGTTGTTTTCGTCCGGTTTATTCTGTTTTCTGATTTTTGCTCCAATCATCTGTATGTCTGAACCTTCCTACTCTTTCAGATTAATAACTTTTTTACCATCACCGTTGCCAGAATCAGTCAAGCTGGATCGTAGGGTCAACAAGTGCATAGAGGATATCCGTAATCAGATTCGCCACAAGCACGACCACAGCCGACAGCAGACACACTCCCATAATAACCGGATAATCCCGGTTGCTGATCGCACTCATTGTCATAAGGCCAAGTCCCGGCCATGAAAATACCTGCTCGATGATCACGGCCCCTCCAAAAAGTACCGGGATTTCCATACCGATCACCGTGATAATAGGTACCAGTGCATTTTTCAGCGCATGCTTCCAGATCACCTGAAAGCGTCCGATTCCCTTTGCACGGGCGGTGCGCAGGTAATCCTGCTGAAGGATCTCCAGCACTGCACTTCTGATATAACGGATATTGCTTCCCGCCATGGAAAAAGCAAGCACAAGAACCGGCATCACCATATGTTTTGCCACATCACCGGCGCTTCCTGCCGTTCCAAGCGTGGTCATCCCGCTCGAAGGAAGCCAGCCAAGCTTGACTGTAAAGATAAATATCAAAAGCAATGACAGGAAAAAGCCTGGGATACTGCTTCCCAGAAACGAAACCGTAACGACCGCATAATCCCCTTTGGAATACTGGTGGATCGCACTGTAGATTCCTGCCGGGATGGCAAACAGAAGGCTTACTACCAGAGAGACTCCCATCAAAAGAAGGGTCGGTCCTAAATGGCTCCCGATCATGGCACTCACCGCCTGATAGGATTTCATGGAATAGCCCAGGTTTCCGTGTAAAAGCTGTCCAAGCCACACAAAATACTGCACATAAACCGGTTTGTCCAGGCCGAGCGCAATCTTCTTCGCTTCGACCGCCGCCTGTGACACACGCGGTCCCTGTAACATTTCAAGCGGGCTTCCCGCCAGGCACATAATGGCATAATCAATGATGGTAATGCCGATCAGCACCGGTATGGCAACCAAAATTCGTTTTAAAATATACTTACCCAAGGTAGGCCTCCCTTCTGTCCGGGTCAGGCACCGGCTCTGCTGCAAGAAGCATCTGCGTATAAGGATCTTCCGGGTGCGAGAACACCTTTCCAGCCTCCCCATACTCCACGATCCTGCCGTTGTGCATCACTGCAATATGATCGCTCATATAGTGGACTGCCCCCAGCCCATGCGCAATAAACAGCATGGTAAGTCCTAATTCTTTCTGTAAACTTTTTAATAGATTCAGGATCTGTGCCTGAATGGACACATCCAGCGCACTTACCGGTTCATCACACACCAGAAACTCCGGATTCAGTGAAAGTGCCTTCGCGATGCCGATTCTCTGTCTCTGTCCTCCGGAAAATTCGTGTGGATATCTCCCCAGAACTGTTTTGGGAAGTCCTACCATGTCGAGCAGTCTGTGTACATCCTGTTCTATCGTTCCCTTATCGGATATCTTATGGTACAGCATCGGCTGTGCCAGAATCTCATAAATATGCTTTCTGGGGTTCAGGGAAGAATATGGATCCTGAAAAACCATCTGCAGTTTTGTCCGGATCTTCTGCATCTCTTTTTTGTCCTTGGCAATCTGTGCAAGATTTCTTCCTTTATAATAAATGTTACCGGCCGTAGGTTTCTCCAATCCGACAAGCTGCCTTCCCACTGTGGATTTGCCGGAACCGGATTCTCCTACAAGTCCTAACGTTTCTCCCTGTTCAATCGAAAAGCTCACGCCGTCCACCGCCTCTATGCGGCCCGTTGTATGTGTGATAATGCCACCCTTGACCGGATAGTACTTTTTCATATCCTCTACCCTGATCAGCCATTCTCTGCGATCCTGTTCCATGCTAATCCTCATTTCTGCGCACGTTCTTTGCCATGTCTTATCTGATTTCCTGTGCCGCCGCTACGACACACCGTGCCATATGCCCCTCTGAAAAGGAGTACAACTGCTGTGGCAGACTGCATCTCTGTTCACAGTAGGGACACCTTGATGCAAACCGGCAGCCTTCTATGTCATCATAGCTCTCCGGGACCATTCCCGGAATCGCAACCAGTTCTCTCTCCTTATCATCCCGTACCGTAGGTACCGTCGCCAGAAGCGCCCTGGTATAAGGATGCTTCGGATTCCGGAAGATATCCCTTACCGATCCTTCTTCTATAATCTGACCTGCATACATGACGATCACCCGGTCTGCCATATTGGCAACCAGCCCGATATCATGCGTGATCAGAATAATAGACATCCCGTTTTCCTGCTGTAGCTTATGCAAGAGCTTCATGATCTGTGCCTGGATCGTTACATCCAGTGCCGTTGTGGGCTCATCTGCGATCAGAAGCTTCGGATTGCAGGCGATCGCCATAGCGATCATAACACGCTGGCGCATGCCTCCGGATAAGGTATGCGGATATTTCTTCATGGTCTTTTCCGGCTCCGGCATTCCCACCTTCTCCAGCAGAGACACACCTCTCTTCCATGCCTCTTCCTTCGTGGCACCCAGGTGTGCGCGGATACTTTCCGTGAGCTGGTTTCCGATCGTCAGCACCGGATTGAGTGAAGTGAGCGGGTCCTGAAAGATCATGGTCATCTCATTTCCCCGTATTTTATCCAGCTCCCTTTCCGACATGGATAGAATATCTTTATCGTCAAACAGGACAGAGCCGTCTATGACAGCTCCGCCCTTCTTTAATAATCCCATAACAGACAAGGAGGTAACGCTTTTGCCACAGCCGGATTCTCCGACAATGCACACAACCTCTCCCCGGTCCACATGAAAGCTTACGTGGTCTACCGTAATACTGCTTCCATAATCAGCTTTAAAGGCTGTCGTCAGATTGTCAACTTCCAACAGATGCGGCATAATGCTACCTCCCTGAATTATCTTTCTATCTTGAATAACTATTCAGTTACATCCCAATTCTGTACATCATTAAAGAAACCATACACAGTCGGCTCTGCACCTGTCACACGATTGCTTACAGCACCAAGCTGGCTGATTACATACGCGGTGAACATCGGCACTTCGTCCTTAACCTTCTGATCTACGATCGCATAATCTTTCTTGAGCTGCTGTGTGTCTGCCGTGCCCTGTGTATCCTCCAGCGCTGCATTGATCTCATCATCAGAATAGCCGGTCCAGCTTCCTTCTCCGCTAAGGAGCCAGGTTACATCGGGATACGGATCTACCGGTGCGTAGGTATACTGTACTGCCATCATATCATAATCCGTACTTCCCGCTACAGACATCAGGCTGGCAAGATCCATTGTTGTCACCTGTACATTGATTCCAACCTGTGCCCACTGTGCTGCCAGAATCTGCGCACCGTTGACAAAGGTACTGTCCCCGGACCATACATAGAACTGCAATGTCTTTGATCCATCCCATCCGGCTTCCTGCAAAAGTTCCTTTGCCTTCTCCGGATCATAAGGTGTTGCTTCGATCGATTCATCAAAATACGGGCTTGCAGAAGTTACAAAGCCTTCTGTCACATCTCCGTGTCCCTTCAAAAGCTCATCGACCAGCTTCTGTCTGTCAATTGCATATACCAGTGCCTGACGAACCCTCGCATCCGGAAGGTTTGCTGTCTGCACATATACGGACTGTGTCGTAATCGGTGCTCCATATACGGCCTTTACATTGTCAAGTGCCTCGATACTCTCATAATCTGTCTCAGGAATTGCTGTCATGGTAAGCTGTGTAATATCAATTTCTCCGGACTGCAATCCTGCATAGACCTGACTGCCATCCACGATCTTGATATTCAGCTTATCGATCTTCGGTGCTCCCTTCCAGTAATCCTTGTTTGCTGTATAGGAAATATAGTGATCCGCATCATAGTCTGTCACAAGGAACGGTCCATTGATCACATCCGGGTGGCTGAACCAGTCCGTTGTCAGCAGTTCTTCTTCGCTGAGCTGTTCAATGGATGCCTTGGGCACTGCCCTTAAATATCTTCCGTAGGTATTTTCAAAGGAAGTAAGGGACATCGGATACTTTGCCGTAAACTGTAATGTTTTGTCATCCAGAATCGTAAGACCATCCATGCTCTCTGCATTGGGCTCTACAAAGCCTTCATCAGAAGTTCCCTCAAACGCATATAACATTAAAGTAGTATTATTTACAGCCGGGCTTGCCAGACGACGGACCGTATATTCCAGATCCTCCGCGGTAACCGGCTCTCCGTTTGACCAGGTTGCATTATCATCAATATGCACCACAAAGTTCAGATTATCCTCTGTTGTGATGGAATCTGCCAGCATATACTGGAAATTAGAATCCTTATCAAGCTCTACCAGCGGCAGGAACATCAGATCCACCGCATATTTATTGATCTCTGTCTGATCAATAGCGAACGGATTGATTCCTCCCAGGCTGCTGGTAACTCCGACATTGATGATCTTCTCTCCTTCTGCTGCCTCTGCCGGACCTCCTGCTACGTCTGAAGCATCCGCTGCACCGGTCTCTCCCGTACCTGCCGCGCCACTGTCAGCTGACCCGCAGGCTGCCGTCGATGCCGCAAGAGCCAGCATCAAAAACACGCTTGCAATTTTCTTCGATAACTTTTTCATAACATCCTCCTTTATTATTGCTCCTCGTCTCTTTTCCTAGTTCATTCCTAGGTTTTGTATGAATTATATGATTCCTTCTATAAAATGTCAACAGTTTTTTCCAAATTTCTTCTATAATGCAGGACTGTTCTTTTTTTCGGTTCAGTATAGCATAATCTTGACAAGAAATGCAATGCGATGTATATTCTCATTTGTCATAAATGATCGTTCCATACGCGGAACGCCCTCAAATGAAAAAAGAGGTATACCAATGAAAAATTTGCTTAACTATCAGAGCAGCGAATACGACTGCGGACCAGTTGCGCTTACCAACGCCATCCGATACTTATTTGACCGAGAGGTTATCTATCCTGATATCATTAAGTATATTATGTTATATTGTCTGGATTCTTATAACGAAGCCGGTGAGGTTGGCAAAAAAGGTACTTCCGCTTCCGCCATGATGTTCTTGAGCAACTGGCTGAACCAGTTTGGCAAAGTGAAAAATTTCCCTATTTCCTGTGAATTTCTGTCAGGCGAATCCGTGTACCTGTCCCAGAGCAGCAGCATTATTACCGCGTTGCAGCAAGGCGGTGCCGTTGTATTACGGCTTTTCCTGGATGTCGCTCATTATGTACTTCTTACCGGTGTGGAAGGTGATAATGTATATCTCTTCGACCCTTACTATGAAGAGCCGGACGACCCGGATCTGGACAAAGAATATTTAGAAGAAGGCATCACTTTTATCTCAGGCCAGCCAAAGCGGGCAAACCGCATGATTTCCATGGCACGGTTAAACCGTCTGACCAAGGGCTTTTATGAAATGGGGCCTTATGAAACCCGTGAGGCACTGATTGTCTTTAACAAAGAGACGGAGCTGTTCTCCGAAGATACGATTGATTATTTTATATAAGCGGCAATTTTCTGCCAATATACGACCAAATAAAAAGT